>NZ_LWGG01000898.1:0-70923 GCF_001635365.1 Oleiphilus sp. HI0128
TCTCCACGCTGGTATGCATCATCCCATGCAGTCACATTCGGCGCATAAACCTTGGCACCACGTTCTTTAAGAGCACTTTTAACACCATAAAAGTAATCGATACCTAAAATATCGCTAAAGCCCGAAACACCATGAACTAGAACGATAGGGTATTTTGTTTCGTAGGCGTCGCAATCCTGCCACCACCAACAAATTGCACTTGCTTGAGCACTAAAGACCATCAGTGCCGTGAGTAAAAGCCAGCTTTTAGCTTGGCCAAATTTATTATTTTTAGCTTTCATATTGTTTTGCCTATTATTTGTTTTTATTAATCAGGGTCGCTTTATTCAATAGCGCTTAAGACTAGCTTGACAAAAAACCAATCAAAAAAGGTTCTACAAGATCACAAACGAACATTTTTTAACCAATTATTTTCTAAACCAAAGCTTCTAGCACTATAAATAATGCGCATTCAGTTTTTCTAGACCAGAACCACTAAACCAGAACTACTAATTCTTACCGCATATAAAGAATTATCTAAATCCAATAGTATGTATTGAGCTTGTTATATTTATTTCTCATGTTTTGTAGCAAAGTTTATTGAAAAACTATTTTTGCTACAGAAAACGTTTCTACAAACCAATCCTCTCACAGCTCAAAACCAGAGCTCAAGAAGCGCAACCGCTAACTTAGACCCCGTTATTATTTTCAACAATTCCCCCCATTTGGGTGATTGCTCTCAAATCACCAAACAATTATAAATAAGCACCCAAGCTAAAAATTTTCTGTAAATTGATCCCTGAACCTTAGTTCTTTAGAATTGCTCCCTGCGCTTAAACGACCTAAGCAATCTGACCACTAATCGATATACTTCCCTGCTTGGAGCTTCTATGACAACCCTCACGCTGTTTATCAGCGACAATTGGCTAAACCTACTAGCCATTATCTGGTTTTTAGTTTGCTTTAATGGCTATATGAAATACGCCAGTGCTCGAAGCTACCGAAGCACCGAAGACTCTCCGAGCCTTGCATCCGAACTTCACCAGTACCGGTTTCAGTGGATGCTCCGGGTCCTGACTAGAGAAATGAGAATCGCTGACAATGCTGCAATTGCGAACCTTGAAAAAGGTGTTTCTTTTTTTGCATCAACGACCATGCTTATTCTCGCTGGCTTAATAACCATCTTAGGCTCAACTGAAAAAGCAATACACCTCATAGAAGGGCTCCCCTTCGCAGTCCCCACCGATCGCTCGGAATGGGAGATCAAAGTCATTACGTTAATTTTTGTTTTTGTCTATGCCTTCTTCAAGTTTACCTGGAGCTTACGCCAATATGGTTTTGTAACCATTATGGTTGGCGGGGCGCCAACCCCTAGTGAAGACTGCAGTAATGAAGAGAGGGAGGCGCTTGCTTCACGCATGGCTTCCATGGCCTCCATGGCCGCTAACAACTTTAATAGTGGCTTACGCACTTACTATTTCTCTATCGCCATGCTGACCTGGTTTATCAACCCATGGGTATTTATGGTCGCCAGCACCCTTATTGTCTTTATTCTATTTCGTCGTGAATTTAAGTCATCCACACTTAAAATCCTGGTGGGTAAAGAAGAGCTGTCTCAAGCAATGCGCTAAAACTCAATAAAAAACAAAAAGTCACAAGTCTATTCTTTACCGATCGCGGGCTTTTTCTATACTCATTAGAACAAATATAAAACAAAGGCAATTGACCCGTAGGAGTTACAGGAATGTCTTTAGAATCGCTATTTAAAGGAAGCCCAAATTTACCCAACATCCCGAAAGTGGTGCAAGAACTGATCAAGCAGTTTAATGATCCTCATTCCAATGTTGATGAGATTTCAAAAAAAATACAGATGGACCAGGTCCTTTCTGCCAAAATTATGCGTCTAGCCAATTCCGCGCGCTATGGTGCAGGACGTAAGATCGCCTCAATCGACTCTGCAGTTGTGATGCTCGGCATCGATACCCTGAAAACCTTAGTCGTTGCCTCTGGTATTACTGGTGCTTTCCAAGACATCCCGGGCTTTGATAAAAAACAGTTCTGGCGTGATAGTTTCATGGTTGCCAGCATCAGCAAGCTAATTGCTAAACACACTGACTCAGACCCTGAAACAGCCTTCACAATCGGCATGATGCGTAACATCGGCGAGCTACTAATTCATATTTATCATGAAGAGTCTGCCGTTAAAATTGACAAGCTAGTTGAATCAGGCGCTAATCGAATTGACTTACAAGACAACCAGTTTGGCTATGACTTCACGCAAGCAGGCTCGGAACTTGCCAAACGCTGGAACTTCCCAACAGAAATTGTAAATGGAATACGTCAACAGGCTGCCCCTAACGACTTTGAAGAGTATTCCGCTTATTCAAGCATCGTTTACTTGGCCGACTACTTAAATGAAGCGTTTAAAGCCGAGCAAGAAAAGCAAGAAATTTTATCTCAGTTCCCGGTGGACATTGCTAAGCCAATTGATATCAATCTGGTATCTTTCTTCGAAGAGTTAGTTGAGCTTGCAGAAGCGGAAGATGATATTGAAGAGTTATTGAAAGACTAAGTCAGATAATCTCTCAAAAAGCGCTCATTTGAGCGCTTTTTCTTTGCCTAATAGAAAACCGAAAAGATCATTTTTTTGAATCGGCTACCATTAAAAACCATAACCTAAAGAAACATAAGAGGTTTCATCCATATGTAAGGCTATCAACTGGACCACCCAAAAACGCAAACCTAGCTCTAGACCTAAGCCTTCAATCTCGTTCTCATGCTGTCGTAGATTATCCTTGTCCAATATTAAATAAGACAAGCCCATATCAACTCCCATCAAAGAGAAGCCACTGGTGTAACTGAGGTTAATCTTTTCACCAAAATGCCCAAAACCACCTCGTAAAGTGATTCCTTCGTGCGCTGCACCCTGACGTTTAAAAAATGACATTCCCATATAATGGGTACGGCCAATCAAGTTATCATCAACAACATAGGTATAACGAGGCGTCCACCCCTCCAGGTCAGAGATATTTTTCCAGGAGAAGTCCTCCACACTTAAGTCGTCGAGCCCTAAGTGTTCCAACTTGAATTCAGCAAAAGCCAGTACCGGCGTAAGAACAAGAATCAGAGTAAGCAGTAGTTTTTTCATAAGATCTATTAGTGCATCCTTGACGCTAGCAAAGCCAGGGCGACTTAAATGCAAACGCTTTAAGCCAGCAACCCGAAACAACAAAGACTGAAAGACTACTATATAGTGAAGCCCTAAACCAAGAAGCAGCCACTCTAATTTTGAAGCAGTCGAAGTTTTAATAAGCATTGAGAGGGAAAACGGTAAGATTCAGGCAAAAAAAATCCCGGACAATGTCCGGGATAAATAAGTACACATGAAATCTAAACCTAAATTGAAGAAAGACGGGCCTGAATCGTCTCACCTAAATTCGATATAGTAATCATAGCCAATAAGTTATGAGCGGTCTGTTGGTAAACAATTGCAAAATGTAACGAATTGTTAACGTCTTCTATATTAATTTACTTGGTTTTATGGCAGAGAATAACGATAATGGTCGTTTCTTCTATTTGTGATAGACCTTCCATTATGGAAATAGAGCAGCTATTTACTCTAATAAAAAGCTTGACCAGCCAATCGAACATTAGAGAACTTGTCACAGCACTCGATGACATTCTTATCAATAATTTCGAACGCGTCGATTTGTCAGTTTATGAGCTACAAGCTACACGGCGCTCCAATCATAAAACGACCACACTTATCGGCATAGAGTGTAGCGGGAAGTCCAACGACATCTATTTAAATAACGACATGGACATGCTGTCGGCTTATATTTCTAAAGAAGAGGTATACAAGGTTGAAAGCAGAACGCGTTTTAAAATCGTCATTCCGGTAGTGTTATATGACAAAAGCGTGTCTCACCTGGTTGTTTTGCGCCACCGCTACGAGAACCAGGATATTAAAAACACTCTCGTAGGCTTTCTGCAAATCGCTGTCGATATCTTTCGCAACTTGCACGAAAAAGGCCATGACCCGCTTACACGCATCTTAAATCGTCAAGCTTTTGACCAAGTCTCTTCCGACCTTGCCTTTTCACAACACAATGTACTGCATGCAAAGGATACCAGCTTTAAAGCGATTGCCATTCTAGATATCGATAAATTCAAATCTATCAATGATCGCTTCGGCCATGCAATTGGTGACGAGACGCTAGTTCTATTTTCACAGACAGTCAGGTCCGTCCTCCGACAGCAAGACCTGTTTTTCCGCTACGGTGGTGAAGAGTTCGTGGTATTGGTAAAAGACGTTCAGAAAGAGCAAGCTTTGGTTGTTCTCGAACGCTGCAGAGCAGCGATAGAGGCTCGCCGCTTCCCTCAGGTTGGCCAGGTTACCGTTAGCATCGGCTTTGCCGACCTAAGCAAAAACGACCACCCTGTAGAAACACTCTCCAAAGCAGATAAAGCGCTCTACTACGCAAAACAAAATGGTCGTAACCAGGTTAACTCGTATGAAGTGCTATTAGAAAAAGGCTTACTTGAAGCCGTTGAACCCGTAGAGAGCTCTATCGACTTCTGGGATTAATCTCTGACGATCTAGACTCTGCCCCCAAAACAAACCATAACAACTAGAACAACTGTAACACTTATGCTTCAACCCTACTCTCTGATCAACTCTCACGGGAAGCCTCATTTAGGACGCTTCAAACACGCCGTCAATGAAATTAATATCAATGACGCAGATTATCGAACACCAATGAACAAACGCGCCAATAAGTGGCAGCGCCATTTCAATTTTAAACGCTTTCAATATTTCGGCGGCATAAGTGGTGACCTGATATTTGGCTGCGCATTAGCTGACTTACGCTATTTGGGCGCAGCTTTTGTCTATATCTATCGAACTTCAGATAAAAAAATGCTTACTTGGCAATTCAAAAAACCTTTTGCACTCGGGCTAGATATGACGAACCGTCCCGATAATGGCATATCAAGCTTCAAGTCAGGCAAGCATAGTATCAAAATGCGCTACCAACTTAACTCACAGGGCGAGCGGCGCAAAATACTCGAGATTGATTTTGGCTCGGAGCTCAACATTCAGGCCGAAACCATAGAGAAACCAAGCTTTGAGGAAATGGCTCTTTGTACACCGACCGCAGTCAATGGCTGGGTCTATGCTCAAAAAACGGCAGCACTTCCTGCTAGCGGTGAAGTTCACTGTGCTCTCGGCAAGTTCAAGCTAAATGAAATTGCTTGTTATGGGCATCATGACTTTTCGGCTGGGTACATGCGTCGAGAAACATTCTGGAACTGGGCATGCTTTTCCGGCGCATCTTACTCCACAGCCGATAGATCAGAAGATAAGCCACCGCTCGGGCTCAATGTGTCTTGGGGCGTCAATGAAACAGGCTATTCTGAAAACTGCTTTTGGGTTGGCGATAAGCTCCATCAACTACCTCAAGTTCAGTTCAGATATGACCGGGATGAAGAAAGCTCCGCGTGGAGAATCAGCTGTGAAAACGGACAGCTTGATCTAAGCTTTGTGCCTGAAGGAATGCATAAGGAACACCTCAATGCCGGTTTCATGGCCACAAACTTCAAACAAATATTCGGCAAGTTTAAGGGGCACTTAATCACCGCTGAAGGCAAACGCTACGAGATTGAATCTCAATATGGTTTTGTCGAAGATCAGTACTCTAAGTGGTAAACGTCCATACTAGACAATTTAATTACGACACATCAACAGCAAAAATAGACTTTTGATTTGACGCCTCTAGACATTAAGGGTACAACTGTAAGCTATATTACAGGAGTCTATTATGACTAAGCGCCAAGCAAACAAAACCAAGCACGACACAGCAAATGATAAAAGTGAGCTCCCCTCACTCTCAAAACAGCTATTAGAGCTACATTTAAAGCACGAACTTGAGTGCTTTAACTCCGATCGTTTTATTGAGCTATGCGATTCAGAGACTGAGTTTTTACTGAAAGCTGTAGGAGAAATCCATCTAAATAAGTTTGTCAGCGCTAAACAAATCAAACAAGTTATATACGAAAACGTCGTTAGCTCAAGTATTCCAGGTGCCATCGCCGAAGTTGCGGGTGAGGCAGCCGACACTCTATTTACATCAAAAAAACATCAAGAAACCTTACTGAACCAAATCATCAGCAAAAAAGACTTTGAAGAATTCATAGACAAAGCTTTAGAGCTAAAGGAGCAGCGAAACAAAGGCATAGACAAAGTAATTGAGCTACCGATATATGCCGAATTAATATCAGGCATTCTTTACCAAGCTATCCTTCGCTATATTTATGAAAGCAACCTAATCAGCAAGAACATTCCGGGCGTGTCCTCAATGCTCAAGATGGGAAGAAATGTAGTCAGCAAAGCTGCGCCAAAAATTGGCTCCGGAGTAGAGGAGAGCGTAAAAAGTTTTATTATCGACAGCCTCGACTTTATCCTGGACGAAAGCAAGAAGTTTCTAGAAGGCTCAGTAAGCGATGAGCAATTGCGCGACTCTGCAATGGAGCTATGGGAAGCGATTGAAAATAAACCCATGTCTGAATTTCAACAAGGTATGGACAGTTTAGATCTATCTGAATTTATCGCCTTAGGCTATGACTTCTGGCTTAAGTTTAGAAAAACAGATTATTTCATCAGCAGTTATGAAACCATCGTAGACTACTTCTTTAAGCGCTACGGCAGAAAAAACCTCGACGTCTTGCTCGAGGAATTTGATGTCTCAAAAGATAGAATTATTGCGCCCATAAAAATATTCGCACCCAAGGCTTTAGAAGCATTTAAAGAAAACGGCATTCTAGAGGAGCTTCTGAGACGCCATTTAGAAGATTTCTATAACTCTCAAACCGTCATAGATTTACTAGATTAGCCTATAAAATATTAAGGCGGGAAATTCCCGCCTTAATAGGTAGAAATAAGAAGCTCTACCCTACAACTTTTTTCTGTTGCTTAGATGCCTGACTAACTTATAGAAGAGAGGCGTTAAGAGTAAGCCAAAAACGGTAACCCCAATCATACCTGCAAATACAGCAACACCCATCGCCTCACGCATTTCTGCACCCGCTCCTGAACCCCACACCAAGGGCACCACCCCCATAATAAAAGCAAGCGAAGTCATTAAAATGGGGCGTAAACGCAAGCGGCTGGCTTCAAGCGTCGCCTCAAGCAACCCCATGCCACTATCTTCTTTCTCTTTGGCAAACTCAACGATAAGAATGGCGTTCTTCGCAGCCAGCCCAACCAGCACAATAAAACCTATTTGCGTGAAGATATTGTTAGTCAAACCCCACAAAATAATACCCGTCATCGCTGACAACAAAACCATTGGCACAATCAAGATAATCGCCAGTGGCAACGACCATGACTCATACTGCGCGGCCAACACTAGGAAGACCAGTAAAACAACCAAGGGGAAAATATAGATAGCCGTATTACCCGCTAGAATCTGCTGATACTTCAGATCTGTCCATTCATAAGCCATCCCATTTGGTAAAGAGCGGTCGAGAATAGCTGTGATGGCTGCTTCTGCTTGACCAGAACTATAACCGGGCTTGGCTTGTCCATTTAGGTCAGCCGCCGGATAGCCGTTGTACTTAGAAACGCGGTTTGGACCAGCGCCGTGCTGCACCGTTACAAACGAAGCAAGCGGCACCATTGATCCCTCACGGTTGCGCACTTTTAGCTTTTCCAGCTGCGTTTCATCTACTCTAAAGGCTTCATCGGCCTGCACATTGACCTGATAAGTGCGACCAAATAAATTGACATCATTGACATATACCGAGCCCATATAGGCTTGCAAGGTATCAAAAATATCTGATATCGCTACACCATGAACTTTAGCCTTCTCTCTATCAACGTTAATTTCTATTTGCGGTACATTAACCTGAAAGAAAGAGAAAACCTGTGTTAACTCTGGCGTTTGCCAGGCTTGGCCTACAACCTTTTGTGTTTCCTGAAACAAGCGTTCATAGCCCAGGTTTGCCCTATCCTCAATCTGCAGTTTAAAGCCACCAGTAGTGCCTAAACCGATAACGGGAGGCGGAGGAAAAATAACCGTAAAGGCTTCATCTATTCCCATAAACTGCCCCCATAAGGCACCAGCAATCGCGTCAGCACTCATATCAGGTGCTTGGCGTTCGTCAAAATGCTTTAGGGTGACAAAGACAACCCCCTCATTCGAGGATACCGTGAAGCCGTTAGGTGATAACCCGGGAAAAGCGACTGATGATTCTACTCCCGGATGCTCCAGGGCGATCGCTGACATTTTCTTAATCACCGCTTCAGTGCGATCCAAGCTTGATGCATCAGGTAACTGTGCAAAGGCAATCAAGTACATTTTGTCTTGAGCAGGAACAAACCCGGTGGGAGTTGTCTTAAATTGGTGCGAGGTTAATACCATCAAGCCTGCGTAAATCAAAACAACAATCACAGAAAGCCGGATTATGACTTTCAGTAAGGAGGTGTAACCTTCAGTCAAGGCACTAAAAAATTTATTAAACGGGCCAAAAATAATCTTACCAAACAAGGCGTCAATGATACGGCTCAGTCGGTCTTTCTTTGCATCATGGGGCTTTAATAACACCGCGGCCAAAGCCGGGCTAAGAGTTAGCGAATTGAAAGTCGATATAATTGTTGAAATAGCGATGGTTAGGGCAAATTGCTTGTAAAACTGCCCAGTCAAACCAGAGATGAAGGCTGTTGGAATAAATACAGCACTTAATACCAAGGAGGTAGCAATAATCGGCCCGGTCACCTCTCGCATAGCTTGCTTCGTGGCTTCAATAGAACTCTTTCCTAAAGCAATATTTCGCTCTACGTTTTCAACCACAACAATCGCATCATCTACTACGATACCGATAGCCAAGACTAATCCAAAAAGCGTTAGTGCATTTAAAGAAAAGCCAAACATGGCCATCACTGCAAATGTCCCAACTAAAGAAACAGGTACTGCAACTAAAGGAATAATTGATGCTCGCCATGTCTGCAAGAACAGTAAGACCACAATCACAACAAGCACCATGGCTTCAAGCAAAGTCATCACAACCGCTTCGATAGAACCTCGCACGAAAATGGTAGGATCATAGACGATGTTGTAATCAACACCCGCAGGGAAAGTCTTCTTCAATTCTTCCATACGCGCACGAACATCGTCTGAGATCTGGATCGCATTTGAGCCAGGGCGTTGAAAAATTGCAATGGCTGCGGCCTGCTTGTTATTTAGCAAGGATCTTAGCGCATAGGAATTTGAACCTAATTCAACTCGCGCGACATCTTTTAAGCGCGTGATGGCTCCGTTATCGCCAACACGCAGTACAACATCCTCAAATTCTTCTAAAGTCTCTAAACGACCTTTTACCTTTATCAACAGCTGAAACGGTGCTGCTTCCGCTCCGGGCGGCGCGCCAATTGTCCCTGCCGCGGCCTGACGGTTTTGTTCCCGTATGGCATTGATCACATCGCTGGTGGTCATACCCATCGCAGATACCTGCTCAGGATTCAGCCAGATACGCACAGAGTAATCCCCTGCACCAAATACTTGAGCATTTCCAACACCTTCTAGGCGAGCAAGTTCATCGCGCACTTTCAAGTTAGCAAAGTTAGACAGGTACAACATGTCATAGCTATCGTCAGGTGATAACAGATGCACGACCATCGTTAAGTCAGGTGAAGATTTGGTTGTGGTCACCCCCAAACGTTGAACGTCTTGCGGCAGCCTGGGAATCGCTCGCGAAACACGGTTTTGGACTTGTACCTGCGCATCATCGACATCAGTACCCAGCTCAAAGGTAACAGTAATTGCCAAGCTACCATCTGAGGTTGCTTGTGAGGACATATAAAGCATGCCTTCAACACCATTAATCGCCTGTTCCAATGGCGTAGCAACAGAGTCCGCCATCACTTCGGGGTTTGCGCCAGGATAGCTAGCATTAACCACAACGGTTGGCGGAACAACCTCTGGGTATTCTGTTATCGGCAATTGAAAGACGGCGATCAAGCCAGCTAGGAAGATCATCATCGAGAGCACGCCAGCAAAGATCGGGCGGCTAATAAAATATTGTGAAATACTCATTTTGGCTTGCCGCTCCTAGCCTTGGCTATTGTTAGTGGCTGGCGCCATATCTGCATCACTAGGTGATACCGGCATTCCAGGGAAAACATTTGGCAAGCCCTGCCCCTTGATAACAATCTTTTCACCAGCTTCCAGGCCACTCTTAATCGCCCTCAAACCCTTGAATTTAGGACCCAACTGAACAGGGCGATATTCCAAGATGTTGTTTTCTCCTAAAACCAATACATATTTATGACTAAGGTCTGTCACGACAGCTTTCTCATCAACAAGAATTCCTGGATAGCTCGCACCTATCTGCATATTAATCCGCGCAAACATCCCTGGCGTGAACTTACCATCTTCATTGCTAAATACTGCACGCAGTCGTATTGTACCCGTACTGATATCAACCTGATTATCAACAAAATCGATCACTCCCTGATGCGGATATGTAGTTTCACCCGCCAACCCCATAAATACAGGAATATTCATTTCATCCAAACGCTTGCCTTCTCCTAAGCTACGCAAACGAGCAAAGGTTTTTTCGTCAACATCAAAATATGCATGTGTTTTATCAGTAGAAACCAAGGTAGTCAGCACTGTGCTACCTGCAATGACCGAGCTCCCTTTTTTCACACGGGCATTAGAAACCTGGCCATCAAACTCAGCTTTTACGGTGGTGATTGCATCGAGGACTTTAGTTCGTTTCAAGTCTGCCTTCGCACTTTCTACTGCGGCAATAGCTTGAGTTAAGCGGGTGCGACTGTTATCGAGCTGCTCTTGAGAAATCGCGCTTTTCTTACGTAAACTTTCTGCTCGTTTTAAATCACGTTTAGATAATTCTATTTCCGCTACATTGCGTTTAACTTCCGCTTCCAGGCGCTGAACTTCTGCACGCACCGTTCGATAATCTACCTGAAATAGCAAGTCACCCTTCTTGACATAAGCTCCATCTTCAAAGCCTACCGATAGTATGTAACCAGAAGTGCGCGGCATGACGACAATACTGTCTGAAGCTTCTAGACGACCTGTATACTCCTTCCAGTCACTAACCTCGCCCTGTATTACCTCTGCAACGGTCACAGGAGGTGGCGGCATTGCGGCCATTGCTGCTTCAGGGTTTTCTTGATCTTTACCATTTTCACTACAAGCAACAACTGTTAAGCAAGTGACTATAACGACAAATAACCTGCTGATACCAAACCTTAAATTAAACGTACTCATTCGTTCTTCCATTACTTGTGTATTAATGTATTTGTTATAGAAACGGAGATACTACCAACTTCACCCAACGAATCCAGTACAGTGCTAGAATATGGCCTTTCAGAAAACTGATTTCTTTTTATAGAACAATCGTTATGCAAATGCCCGATACACAAGCTACTGAGCAATTATCCATTATCTTCCAAGATAAGTTCCTAATTGCTATACAAAAACCTGCAGGTTTACTGGTACACAAAAGTCCCATCGACAAGCATGAAACTAGCTATGCTATGAAAATATTGCGAAACCAGATTGATCAGTGGGTCTATCCGGTACACCGTTTGGATAAACCGACATCAGGGCTACTCCTATTTGCTCTGCATTCCGAGATCGCCTCTCAGCTTAGCTCAGATTTTGAAAACCGCTTGGTCAATAAGACATATCAAGCAATCGTTCGCGGGTATACTCCCACCAATGGAGAGATCAATCACCCTCTAAAAGAAATCGCAGTTTTCAAACACATGCAAAAACAACTTCAAAAAAAAGACCCTAAAGAAGCTGTCACACATTATGAACGAATGTGCAGTTTTGAGCTGCCATTCTCAGATGGGCGCTTCCCCAGTTCACGATACAGCCACATCCAACTGAAGCCCACAACCGGCAGAAAGCATCAAATTCGGCGCCACCTAAAACACATCAGCCACCCAATTATCGGTGATGTAAAATATGGGAAAGGTGAGCACAACCGTCTATTCAAAGAAAATTTTGATAGTCATCGTTTATTATTGGCAGCGACCAAACTTACGTTCAATCACCCAGTGACGGGGCAAAACGTGACATTAGAATGTCCGCTAGAAGAGAGCTTTACAAAGGCACTTACGAACTTGACACCTTACGAAGCAAAGCCTGATTAATAGTCAGGCACAAAAAAACCGATACACTTTCATGTATCGGTTTTTAGAACTTAGCTTTGCTTAAAGTGCAGCGTCCAATTCTGGAACAGCTTCAAACAAATCAGCAACCAAACCGTAATCAGCAACCTGGAAGATAGGAGCATCTTCGTCTTTGTTGATTGCAACGATTACTTTACTGCCTGACATACCTGCCAAGTGCTGGATAGCACCCGAGATACCAACAGCGATGTAAAGGTTAGGTGCAACAATCTTACCTGTTTGACCAACCTGCATATCGTTAGGTACGAAGCCAGCATCAACAGCGGCACGTGATGCACCTACAGCAGCGCCTAGCTTGTCAGCAACAGACTCAAGAATCTTGAAGTTGTCGCCATTTTGCATACCACGGCCACCAGAAATCACGATGTCAGCAGCAGTCAACTCTGGACGATCAGACTTAGCCATTTCTTCACCAACGAAGGTAGAGATGCCAGCATCCTGAACGTTATCAATAGCTTCAACAGCAGCAGAACCACCTTCAGCAGCAACAGGATCAAACGCAGTACCACGAACAGTGATTACTTTGATGCCGTCAGAAGACTGAACAGTAGCGATCGCATTACCTGCATAGATAGGACGAACGAAAGTATCAGCTGATTCAACTTTGATGATGTCAGAGATTTGCGCCACATCCAACAAAGCAGCTACACGTGGAAGGAAGTCCTTACCCGTAGTGCCCGCAGAAGTAACGATGTGAGAATAACCTTTACCAAGATCAGCAACTAGTAGAGATAAGTTCTCAGCTAGAGAGTGACCGTAGGCTGCATTATCTGCAACCAATACTTTAGCAACACCTTCAGCTTTAGCAGCTGCTTCAGCCGCCGCACCACAACCTTCGCCTGCAACTAGCACGTCGATGTCACCACCGATCGCTTTTGCTGCACTCAAAACGTTTAGGGTAACTGGCTTGATGCTACCGTTATCATGATCTGCAATTACTAGTATACTCATGTTAGATCACCTTCGCTTCAGTCTTAAGTTTGTCAACCAATTCAGCAACATCGGCAACTTTAATACCTGCTGAACGCGTAGCTGGCTCTTCAACCTTGGTAATCTTCAAGCTAGCAGCAACATCAACACCCAGGTCAGCTGGAGTTGTCATTTCAAGCGGCTTTTTCTTCGCTTTCATGATATTTGGAAGAGAAGCATAACGTGGCTCGTTCAAACGCAAGTCAGTTGTTACAACTGCTGGCAAGTTCAAACCAACTGTCATCAGACCACCATCAACTTCACGAGTAACATTTACTTTGTCGCCATCAACAACAACTTCAGAAGCAAACGTACCTTGAGGCATACCAGTCAATGCAGCAAGCATCTGACCAGTTTGGTTGTTATCAGAGTCGATAGACTGCTTACCAAGAATTACTAGCTGTGGCTCTTCTTTTTCAACAACAGACTTAAATAATTTTGCAGCTTGTAGAGACTGAACTTCTTCGTCAGTTTCAATCAGAATACCGCGATCCGCACCTAGCGCCAGGGCTGTACGAATTTGCTCTTGAGCAACTTTAGGACCAATAGAAACCACTACGATTTCACTTGCAACACCCTTCTCTTTCAAGCGAACCGCTTCTTCAACAGCGATTTCACAGAATGGGTTCATTGCCATTTTGATATTAGTAAGATCTACACCTGAATTATCAGGCTTAACTCGAACTTTGACGTTATAGTCAATAACTCGTTTAACAGCGACCAGAACCTTCATAGATTCCTCGTTAATTAACAATTGAATTTAGAGGTCTTATCATTCTTCAAAGTTTTACTTACCCAAGCATTCGCTAACTAATAAAAATTAACAATGACCGGTAAACCCTGAACAACGACCTAGATAGACCCAGATACAGGCGCGAAGCAAAAATATAATTTACACTACTTTAGTCCATTCGGGCTCTTAAGCGGTGTTTTATCAGCATTTAACCCTCGAAAAAACCAGCAAATACTCACTAGCCTTCCAAGATTAAATAAAATACAGCTTTCGCGAAGCGCATGATTCTGCCGATAAATCGCTTTTAGGTCAATAGTTGCACATTAAATCGCACCTATTTCAACACTCTTTTTCTATATTTTTATGCTCTAAATCAATTGCGAATACCAGGATAACAACTACCTTTTACATACATTGAATAAACAGGTAAAATTCAAACGTTTGTTTGAAACTCTCTTTGCAGCACAGGAAGCTAAAGTGGCTATATATTTAGTCAACATGCTAAAAGAGAGGTATTCATCACTACTTCCGTCACTGCCATATTGTGAATTAGCATAGTCAGAAAGACTGGGGGTGCGAATTTCAGCGAATAACTGTATAATTCGCGCGCCGTAAAAAAGCGGAAACTAAAAACTGCGCTCTGGTCCAGCTAAACAGGCTTAACATCAGGACGCTATATAACGTATATGCACGAGGAGACCTATTGTGGAACGTGAATCGATGGAGTTTGACGTACTCATTGTCGGCGGTGGCCCCGCTGGATTATCAGCAGCCTGTCGTCTAAGACAAATCGCTGAAGAGACTGGTAATGAAATCAGCGTATGCGTTGTAGAAAAAGGATCTGAGGTTGGCGCCCACATCCTGTCTGGCGCAGTTCTAGAACCAACAGCGTTAAATGAGCTGTTCCCTAATTGGAAAGAAATGGGCGCACCATTAAATACCGCTGTAACAGGTGATGAATTTTACTTCCTGACCAATCAGGAAAAGTCGGTAAAACTTCCAAACGCTTTTATCCCTAAACCTACACACAACGATGGCAACTATATTGTTAGCCTTGGCAACGTTTGCCGCTGGTTAGGCGAGCAAGCTGAAGGACTTGGCGTAGAAGTATACCCAGGCTTTGCTGCAGCAGAAGTTTTATACCATGAAGATGGTCGTGTAAAAGGTGTTGCTACTGGCGACATGGGCATCAGCGAAGACGGCCAACAAAAAGACTCTTACATGCCAGGCATGGAGTTACACGCTAAATACACAATGTTTGCTGAAGGTTGTCGTGGACATCTTGGCAAAGAAATCATCTCTAAGTTCAACCTAGATGAGGGAAAAGATCCTCAGCATTACGGTATCGGCATCAAGGAACTTTGGGATATCGACCCAGCTAAACACCGTGAAGGTACTGTTATGCACGGCCTGGGTTGGCCACTAAGCGAGTCTTCATCCACAGGCGGCTGGTTCCTTTACCACATTGAAAACAACCAAGTAGTACTCGGTTTAATTACTGACCTTAGCTATAGCAACCCACACGTATCACCTTTTGAAGAGATGCAACGTTGTAAGCTTAACCCTGTACTAAAAGATGCCTTAGAAGGCGGCAAGCGTGTTAGTTATGGCGCTCGAGCACTGATTAAAGGCGGCATCAATGCACTTCCCAAGATGTCATTCCCTGGCGGCATGTTAATTGGCTGTGACGCAGGAACAATGAACCCGCTGAAAATCAAAGGTTCTCACACAGCAATGAAGAGTGGCATGCTGGCTGCAGAAGCTGTTGCAGAGAAGCTTGCTGGCGGTGCAGAAGGCGAAGAAGCGACCAACTTTGAAGCGAAGTTCAAGAACAGCTGGCTACACGACGAACTGTACAACACGCGTAACTTCGTTGGCGTTATGCATAAGTTTGGCACTTACCTTGGTGCGGCTTATACATTTATCGACCAAAACATCTTTGGTGGTAAACTGCCTTTCAGCTTCAGCGATAAAACTTACGACCATGCTGCACTTAAGCCAGCAGCAGAATGCAAAAAGATCGACTACCCTAAGCCGGATAACAACATCACCTTTGACCGTCTTACTTCTGTATTCCTATCGAATACAAACCACGAAGAAGATCAAATGTGCCACTTAAAGCTTAAGGATGACTCTATCCCTCTTGGCCACAACCTGACTAAGTTTGATGAGCCTGCACAGCGTTATTGCCCAGCAGGTGTATATGAGATTGTAGAAGAAGATAACGGCGATAAGCGCTTCCAAATCAACTCTCAAAACTGTGTTCACTGTAAGACCTGTGATATCAAAGACCCTGCACAAAACATTACCTGGGTCACACCAGAAGGCGGCGGCGGTCCAAACTATCCGAATATGTAGATTCATATTCAAAGAAAAAGGCAGCCTAGGCTGCCTTTTTTATTTCCTTATGGGAAAGCGCTAACTAATGCAGCGACCCACCATCTGGCTGACCATCTTGAAGCGCAAGTTCTCTTCTTGCTCGCTCCATATCCAACTCATCAACGGGGCCACTCAAGTAATAAGGTAAGGTCGTCACACGCTGACTCAATTCTATCACTTTACTTTCAACCAAACGTTCAACTACTGAGTAAATAGTTTTCTCCAGGTTATCGGGAGGCGTCGAGTACTGAGCAGACAAGTGATCAATCAACTGCTGAAGGGTATGAAAGCCATCCGCTAACGAAACAACCAAACCTAGCCAGTCATCCAAAGGCGTTGTGTTGTCTATGTTTAAAATATCTACCAGAGCAACTCGCCCCTCTTTAGATGAGAAAGGTGCAATACGATAAAAAAACTGACTATTATCCATAAGTTCATATTCCAAGTAATCTTTGACGTATATTTAAACCTAATATCCACTTAACATATATACCCAATTTGAACCTTCACCTACCACCTCAGAACCTCAGTCTTCGAACACTGGTTCCTCAAACTCTTCAAACTCTTCAAACTCTTCAAACTCTTCAAACTCTTCAAACTCATAATGGTCTTTTTCATCCCTTTCATAATCAGATTACCGGCGACTCACCGTCCAAGAAATATAATAATCGATGGTATGGCAGAGCCTCTATACAGAGACTTATGGACAAAGGCTTCATGTTGGGCGCCAGCTATTACTTCAAGCAAGCATCTTCTATAACAAGAGAGCCGATCAGAAAGCTCGGATTGAGCACAACTTGGGTACCTAATCGAAAGCGCAGTTACAGCTTGCTCTCCGGATTTGGTTTGAGCGAATCCAGCTCAGACTGATCCCTGGGTATCCAAAGTAGCTTTAAGTTCTAAATTCAGTTGAGGTCCAAACAACTGAGCTCAACAAGGCAAAAATAAAAAACCCGCATAAGCGGGCTTTTGAATATCACATTAAGTTTGGCTTATTGCCAAATAATCTTCTGCTTACTGCCATACCATCCGTCTTGAGAAGGTGCGTAAACATCTTCGATTACATTACGCTTAATTTTCATTGTCGGCGTCAGGAACTCATTTTCAATCGTCCACTGCTGATTCACAACAACCATAAATTGCAGCGCCTCATGCGGGTCAACCGAAGCATTAACCTCTTTCATTAAGGCTTCCAATTCCGGCTCAACCTGCTTACGGAAAGACTCATCACCCTGCTTAGCAAAAGTTTCATCCGAAAGCATCAACAAAGCATAAGGCTGAGGCTGTTCAGCACCAGCAACACAGACCATCTCTAAAGAATCATGACCAACAATCTTGTTTTCAATTGGCGCTGGAGCAACATACTTACCTTTACTGGTCTTAAAGATTTCCTTAATACGACCAGTAATACGCAAGCGACCCATGCTATCAATTTCACCCTTATCACCAGTCAGCAAGAAGCCATCCTCGGTAAAGGTTTCTTTGGTCTTTTCTTCGTCTTTATAGTAGCCCATCATCGTAGCAGGGCTCTTGACCTCGATCTCACCAATTTCTGAAATACGCTGTTCAACACCCGGCATCGGCTCACCTACATAACCAACCTTTGAGCGGCCTGGCAATGAGATATGAGAATATGCAAAATTCTCAGACATACCGTAACCTTCTAGCAATTCCAGACCCAGGTTACGATACCAATTAATGATATCACCTGATAACGGCGCCGAACCACTTCCAGCAAAACGGCAGTATTCCAAGCCCAGAGCAGTCAATACTTTCTTCTTGACCAAACCAGACACAATTGGAATCTTAAGCAAACGATTTAGTTTCTTAGGAGGCATCTTCTTAAAGATACCTAGTTGGAACTTGGACCACAGGCGTGGAACAGAAATAAAGACCGTTGGTTTAGCACGACGCAAGTCGTCCAGGAAGGTATCCAAAGCATCAGCAAAAAATAACTGAGCACCTATATGGATAGAGGACTGCTCAACCGCAAAACGTTCAAACACGTGCGCCAGTGGCAAGTAAGATAACATTCTATCAGTAGGCTTTATATCCAAAGCTTGTGCAACACCGCTTGCTGCAATACCTAAGGCCTCAAATGACAACATAACGCCTTTTGGCTTGCCGGTTGAACCCGATGTATAAACAATCGTCGCTAACTCGTCAGCATCCCGAACAGTATCTTCTTGTATCGGAGCATGCTCAGCAACCAGGTTATCCCAGCTTGGGTAATCTGTTTTTGGACTTAGAGGATAAGAAACACAAGGTAAATCATCTGGCACACCAGGTTTCATCATTTCCCAGTCGTCCAGTTTACCAACAAATAACAACTGCGTTTCACTGTGCTCAAGGATATACTTAACCGTTTCAGCATTTAGCGTAGGGTAAAGAGGTACACATATATGACCCGCCATCCAGATCGCCAGATCACTCATGATCCAATGCGCACAGTTCTTCGAAAGAATACCGATTCGACTTTTTGGTGGTAAATCTAAAGATTTAATATAGCTAGCCATCCTTCTGGCCTCGCCAACTGCTCGGTTCCAGGTATATTCCTGAACCACGCCGTTACCCATTGGCTGAGTTAGATAAATATCATCCGCTTTTGCTTTTTCCCAGCGATATACCTGCTCAAGAGGCAGCTTTACTTTCTTCAAAGAGGTCATGGTGATGTCTGTAGCCCTATTGTATTTAGTTTAGAAATTCCGTCTTTCAACTTAGATTTATACCCGAAGCTGATCATAATAAAAGGTGTGAACAAAAATTAAAATAAAAAACTGTAAAACACCCGAAAAACTTAGTAATTTATGGCTCCTTTATGCAGATAGCCAATACTCACAACTACTCAGTAAACACATACGGAATGATCTGATTGTTTTTTGAGGTCTCATGAAAGCCGAAGTAACAGAAAACGACTCGGAGTCACGCTCCCATTCAATCAATAATAGTCAAAGCGTGCTATTCTGCAAGCAGTGCAAGCATGGCCACATGATACCCTCATCCGAAGAGGGCGACCCAGGAGCCCATAAAAGAACTTATTTATATATATAAGTCCAAGAAGCTTTTAATTGCGTCACGCACGTCACTGCCACTATCCCCTAGTAACAAGACATTCAAAACAATAGATACCACCATCACAACCGCAAGCAGTATCGTTAACCAATTCACTCGCTGATACTTTATTACTGTCTCTTTTTGAACAATTTCCGGGGCATCTTCTCGAGGAGATTCAATGACTTTCGTCTTTTCCTCCTCCTGAAGCGGCAAAAGCTCGGACAAGACAGACTCAACGCTTTGCGGTCTCTGTTCTCGGCGACGTGACAGCATGCGACCAACTATTTGCTGAATATCAACGGGTAATTTAATGAATATCTGGGTCTTAACCAGGTTGCCATCCTTAAATGCTGGAGGAACCCCCGTTAATGCATGATAAAAAATTGCGCCAAGCGAAAAAATATCAGATAACTCGTCCTTTCGATCATCAGCATCTCCATACCAGTTACCATCTCGCTCTTTGACACGATAATGCTCATCCAAACCAAAGTCTGTCAATTTAACCTGGAAATCTGAAGTCAACAAAACATTGCTAGGACGCAAATTGCCATGGCAAACCCTATTTTGATGCGCAAACGCCAAACCTCTACAAATTTGAACCGCCGTATTCAAAAACATCTGCATTCCCATAGGTTCAATCAAGCGGTCCTGCAGACTGCCACCCGAGACATATTCCATAACAACAATGAATACACTATCGTTCTTGGATGTTCCTAGAATATTAACCAGATTCGGATGCTTCAAACTGTGAAGCATTTTTGCCTCACGATACCCCGTAAAAGTAGAGGTACGCTTCTTAATTACCAGAAGCTTGTGAGAGGACTTATCTTCATACAAATAAACCGCGCCAAATTTGTCTTCCTGCATAACATCAAGTAAGCCAAATTTTTGCTGAATAGAGGCTAAGCCTTCTCCTGCCCGATTCACTTGTTCCTCAGCAATATGCTGACCTTTCATCGCCAAAAGCAACTGAGTCCGGACCTGCTCTACAGACTGAGGACGTTCAGCAGGGTCAACAGCAAGACACTGATGAATAAGGTTTTCAAGGGCTGGAGTTATATTGGCATCAATCTGAGCCATTGGAGGCGCATTGGGTAGTGGCAAGGTACTGGTGAATAATTCATACATCACCACTCCCAGCGAATAAACGTCACTCAAAGTAGAGGTAAAGGCGATGCCTTTGTGCTGCTCAGGAGCCATATAGGCTTCTGTTCCCATGATTAAGCGCGTTTCATCAGGGTTCATATCTTTATCGGCTTCAAAAAAAGAAGCGATACCGAAATCTAAAAGACGCGCAAAGCCCTCTCTATCGATGATGACATTTGCCGGTTTGATATCTCGATGAATAACATCAAATTTATGCGCATAGGCGATTCCTTTACACATTTGAATAGCGATATCGACTTTTTGGTTAAAATCAAACTTCCGCTCAGTAATCGCGTCCGCTAAGTTTATGCCCTCAACGAATTCCATCACGAATACAGGGCGCCCCTTGCTTGTCGTTCCACGATCGATAACATGTATTATGTTGGGGTGGTTCAAACGGGCGATAATTAAGCTTTCTCGCTTAAAACGCTTTATGACTGAGGGATTATCTGAAAGCGTTGCCGACAGAACTTTAATCGCAACTGGACGATTCAGCGACAACTGCATACCACGATATACCGTGGCCATGCCTCCTTCACCAATTTTGTCTTGGTACGCGTAACGACCCTCTTTCATATTGTTCTTCCGTCCTTAGAAACTAGATAAAGAAAATCAAAAACACTATTGCGAACAAGACCAAAGCCAACATCATCGACCTACCTTTGAGATGACGCAAATAAGCTCTTTTATCAAACGCGTGGCGGTAAGTACCTTCAAGCTTAGGCGGGACGATGCTTGCAGTTTTGTTTTTAGATTTAGAGTTAAAATCCGACGCCCGAATTTGACGGACATCTTCCTGAAACTGAATTAAAGAAAAGCTCACGTTATCTGGTGCGCCTGCCTCCAACACCAAATCTAATAGTGTCTCTCCAGCCTCATCCAAAGAAGGGCTATCACAAACTGTTTGAAAGATCGTACTTTCTTCCAATGGACCAGACAAACCGTCTGTACATAAAAGCAGGATATCACCTTCGTGCAATTCGCCTAAAACCTTGGGAATTTTTTCCAGATTCATCTGTCCCATCGCTTGAGTCAGCTCATGCTGCCCAGCATGAGTCCGAGATTCACCTTCAGAAATAATACCCTGTTGAAGTAACTCATTAGCAAGATTGTGGTCTGTGGATAATTGAGACAGACCCTCACTATCTATCAAATAGGCACGACTATCCCCAACCCAGGCTAGCTCAAATTGATGCCCATGAAACAGACTAACCACAACAGTGCTAGCCATTCCCTCCAATTCTTGCTGACTTCGTGCCGCAGATATCAGTGCAGAATTTGCATCTTCAACAGACTCTCGCAGCGACTTTCCCTGACGAATCCGTCGTTCAATTGTTTGAACGACTAATTGACTCGCGACATCACCATGCGCATTTCCGCCGACGCCATCAGCAACCACCCACAGGCCCAGAGTTTCATTGGCTACAACGCTATCTTCATTTCTTTCACGAACCAAGCCCTGATGGCATACGGAGGTTGATTTCAACATGATGGGTCAGTACACACCTTATTACTTTATGGATACCACACAGCCTCCGTAGTTATCCGAAGCTTATGGCATATATTTTTTGTTTTCCTTAGCTTCAGTATAGCCAGCTCACAAAGACTAAGCACCTGAAAATACTAAATTTCTATTTCGTATATTATTTTTTCAATCAGTTACATAAATCTTAAGGGGAAAATTCGAAGAGCTGGAACTTAAGACTATACTCAACATAACGTGGAAAATTTAATACTTATCACCAGTCAATAAACGAGTACAAGAGTTCTATGCTTAAGCTTCAGTTCAGGGATCGCCGAAGAGAGTCCGTATGGTTAGTTGATCAGAATTTTACGATCGGTAAAGCTGCGGACAACAGCCTAATGATAAACGAGAAAGATATTCTCGACCATCATATCCAAATTACCAACACACAAGAAAAACTGAGCCTAAATAATGTCTCGTCGAGCTCAAACGTGTTACTCAATGATAAGCCTGTCGCGACGAATACAAGCCTCAAAGCTGGAGACGTCATCACCATTGGCTCTATTGAACTGGAACTAATCGACCCAAAGTCTGTGAATGAACAGAGCAATGCAGGTTCCACGACAAACTACTCTGCGGGTTGGTCTATCTACTCTAGCGCAAGCTGGCTAGACCAAAGCCGTTTTGTCATCAATAAACGCGTCGTTATTGGTCGAGACCCAAGCTGCGACATAACGCTACCTCTGGAACACCTTTCCAGAAAGCACGTAGCATTAGAAGTTAAAAGTGGCCAGCTATACATGGAAGATCTCGACTCCTCCAACGGCACCTTTTTAAATGGTAGACAAGTAAAACAATCAGCTGTTAAAAATGGCGACAAAATCAAGCTGGACGTATTAACCTTCGAAGTAAACGGACCGGCTCACGACCCCAACAAAACGATTATTCGCAGTGCGTCTGACAGCACCCCGCCAAGCACTGAAAAGACATCCAGCTCGCGCTTGTCGACAAAGATAGAACAACCCGAAAAGAAGCCAGTTAAGAAACCGGCACCAAAACAGACAGCAAAACCGAAACCCAAAGCCGCAAAGAAACGATTGGCTTCGAACGGCAAACAAGAATGGATATCGGGAGATAGTAAACCCACGAATAAAAACAAGAGCAGCTCAATGACAGGAATCATCATTGCTTCGATCATTGCTATTGCCGCTATCACTGCATTTATTTACTTTCAGTGATAAGAGCTCGTCATCTATAGAGGGCCTTGAAAGTTGCTATAAATCTTGCTGTAAAGATTGTAGCAACTTCGTCATTGCATCCCGAAGCTCATCCACAACCATTTCATCGTAATCTATTTTGATCCAGCGTTGGTGCTTATCCGAAGGATGAAGCAACCAACAAGCATATTCTAGACTTGAGCAACCGGCGCCAATAAAAGGATCTAACCCGGCAACCTGTAAGCTTGTTGCACTTAGCATCGGGGCACCATCTTGATAGCTCTTTTCCTGAAGGGTCACTCCACCTTTCACCACACCAAGGTGATACACCAAACCTTCTTTTACTCCGTTTTTTTTGATCCTAGAGCCTGTATAGGGATGCGCATTCAAGAGACTATTTATCTGCATGCTTAGCGCTTCAACCGGATCCTGTGTTAAATATAAGGCTTGCAGTGATTTTATATAGCCGTCTCTTTGGGGCAATTCCACCATTTCTATAGACGTTTTGTTTTTTTGTCCTGAGCCCTCAAGGCTTTTCTCTGCCTCTTCAGCTTCTGTTATCAAGCGCAAAGCTTGCTCATAGAACTGCCCCTGACTACCTGAACTAATAACATAGCGTTCAAGCACCTGACGCGCACTGTGAAACTCTTGTTTGCGGATTTTAACCAAACCCTCGAAATAATGAGACTCAAGCGGTTGCGGCACGTCTAACTTACGCATAAGTACTAGCTGACTCGTCGCATGCTCCCAGTTCCCATTTTCCACCGACTCCTTTAAGGCCAACAAAAGACGCTCGACCTCATGCTCTGGCGGCAAACCTGAGCTATTTACAATCCCTACCTGCAAGCATAAAAATAAAAACAAACATAAGTTTCTCATTGATGACCCTGTCAAAGCATACAAGTTTATTGTCACGCATAGATAGCATAGCAAAGATCGAGATCCTTAGTGTCTACCACCAAGCAAATCTTTGTTTTTAACGCAATGAAAAACGGTTCAGGGGACGAGTACAAGAGCAAAAACACTCTCAAGCTTTTGCAAAAGCTGACTAAAGCAGAAAAGATGCAGAGACTAGGAAGTAAGCTAAACTACGAAGCGCATACGAGGCGTGCCTCGTCCAACATAGCGTGTACAACTTTATCAGACATAACCTTATCACTAGGGTCCGAACTGTCACTTTCAGGCCCAACCGTAATAATACTATCGTCTTCTACAAGCTCCTCAATAGAGGCCATTTCAGTTAACACAGGTAAGTTATCTGGTTCCGCTACGCCCTCATCAAGAATGACTGGCGTGATTTTGGTCTGTGATTCAACAACAATCACCTCATCACTCTCACTCTCGGGCACTAGCTGGTCAAGCCCTTTCGACGATGCAAGTGATTGAACGGTAGGCAGATCTTCAGGTTCAAGCGTCTCTTTAGCTGACGACACTTCTTGCTCAATTGGACGCTTATACGCCTGAATATCAACCTGGGCAGGCTCTGAAAAGAACTCACCAATATAATCATTCAAGATCTGACCGTTAGAATTTGCTTCTTGGGAGCTTAAGGGAGCATCGTCATCATTCTTATCTGAGGCGCTTGCTGAACAATGATCTACAATCTCAGTGCCTGCAGAGCTCATGTCCTGCTCAGCGACCAATAACTGAGGTTTCGGGGAAGCCCCCTGACTTGAAGAGGATATATTGATTCGCACACTCATTCTGCGCGCAGAAGTCTCGACCTGAGACAGTTCGCTCTGAGCTCGTTCCATGCGAGTAGAATTCAGATAACAGCGATAAACCTGAACAATCAAAACCCCCACTAAAATGAGGGTAGTCGCCTCAAACAAGTGGATAAGTGAATTCATGAACATCATCTTCCCTTTCTATAAGGTCTAGAAAGCCCGACAATCAAGTTGCTAGCGTTAGATCATCAAGCTCACGAGTACAAGTCTTATTTTTATATAGCTAATAGTTACTACCGATGACTAAAATATATCCAAATGCACTTTATCAAAAACTAGACAATAGGTCATGGGTGAAAACCGAACTTTTTTCACTTACATGTAAAAAAATTGATCTAAAGCAGATTACTTATTAAACAAACTTCATCTATTTCAGGTTTTTATTTGCTACCTTCAGGCAAACCATCTAACAGAACACGATCCAGGCGCTCTAGTTCGACATCCTTATTTAAAGGTTCCAATTGAGGCATACGCTTATTCGCTTCAATTGACATTTCTTGAAATCGTTCCACTTTCCCATGAAGGCCTTGTTGTCCGACAAGCGATATAAGTACGTTATTATAGTGATTATTCGAGCTAAGCAAGCTGCCACCCAGTTTCTGCAGCCTCTCTGCCACAACACACACATGGTTGTATATCTCACCCGCTTTTTCACTTAAGGCCAATGCATCATTTTGGCTGTTCTGAAGACGCCAGATATTTGAAACGGTTTTTAGTATCGGTAAAAGCGTTGTATGGGAAACTAGAATAATATTTTCGCGATAAGCTTCTTCATAAAGCTCAGGACTATGCTTAAGCCCTTCTATATATGCGGCCTCCAATGGCAAGAACATCAAGACAAAACTTGGGCAGTTAATTCCTTTAAGACGACTGTAGTTTTTCTCTGATAGCTCTTTAACATGCACTCTCAATGCTTGAATATAATTATTCATCGCTAATTCGCGTTGAGCTTCTGTTTCAGCCGAAATAGCAGATTCATACGCCACCAATGAGGCCTTACTATCGATAATCAAATGCTGATTGTCTGGCAGGTCTATTAAAAAATCTAAAAAATACGCTCGCCCTTTGTCATCTTTAAGGTGAACCTGCGTCCGATAATGCTGATCTTTTACTAATCCGGCGACCTGTAAACTTCTTTCTAGTTGCACCTCGCCCCAATTACCCAAGGTTTTCTTATCGCCTTTGAGTGCAGTCGTCAGGTTCTGGGCATCCTGAGACATCTGCGCATTAAGGTTTCGCAGAATCTCCAACTCCTTCTTTAGACTACCAGCCGATTCATGATTTTCCTTCTGGATACCGTCTACCCGATGACGGAACTCGGTAATTTGTTCTCTAAAAGGTTTTAGCACGCCTTCGATAGACAACTGGTTATCCTTGGTAATGCGTTTTCCCTTTTCGTCAAAGATGCGGTTCGCCAAATTCTCAAACTCTGACTGAAGTGATTTTTTCTGAGACTCAAATTGCTCTCTCTGTTGAATCATTGCGCGATCACGCTCTTCAATAACCGCCTCTAGACGGGCATTATTTCGATTCAAGTCAACCACCTGAAGCCTGGACGACTGAAGCTCGTCATGTAAGTTTAAACACTGTTCACCTTGAGCCTCTAAACGTTCCAGCAAAAGAGCCTTATCACTTTCTAGAGCTGAGTATCTGCTCTGTTCATCACTTAGCTTTCCAAGGTATAGCTTTCGAAAATAAGCCAGACCACCTATAACAATAAAGGATAAACAAGCGATAAATAACTCTAGGTTCGCCAGTAAGTGCTGTTCCATTTAGTTAGCCTTAGATAAGTGAAAACATTTGCCGCTACGTCGGCAAAAAGAAGTCTGTACGGTATCCCAAAAACCATACTATCAGAGTCTGAGAGACCAATAATCATTGCTATTCAATAGATTATAGAAGACACCATAAATTTTGGCCCATTTAATGCTTCCCTAGCTGGTAATCGCGCTAAAACCTTAGACAGCGCTTTGAATATACCTTTGACACTTTAGTATAGCTGCCATGAAAATTTTTCTACAACGATGCTGGATAGTGCCGCTAGTTCTATTACTCAGTGCCTGTAATGGAGGCTCGTCTGGCAAATCTTCGCCCCAAAATCATCAACCTGTAGCCAATGCAGGTGAAGACATGACGGTCACCGAAAAACAATTAGTGACCTTAGACGGTTCTGCCAGCCATGACCCAGACGAAGACGATATAAACTACAAGTGGATTCAGGTTGACGGTCCCTTCGTGGAACTCAGCTCAGACGAAGATGACTCACCGAGCTTTATTGCCCCTGACGGAAGTACAACCCTGCGCTACCAGCTACACATTAGCGACGGGATCAACTCATCTGTCCCTGATACCGTCACGGTAACTGTACTAGAACAAGCTGACAACAACACCCACTCTAATCCTGATAGCAGTTCTGACCCTGACACCGGCTCTGACCCTGACAGCGGCTCTGACCCTGACAGCGGCTCTGACCCTGACAGCGGTTCTGATCCTGACAGCGGCTCTGACCCTGACAACGGTTCTGATCCTGACAGCGACTCTGACCCTGACAACGGTTCTGACCCTGACAACGGTTCTGACCCTGACAACGGTTCTGACCCACAGACCTCAAATACACAGCCTATCGCCCATGCAGGTGATGACCAAAACGCTAACGGGAACAGCTTGGTCACGCTGGACAGTTCTCAAAGTCTTGATTCTGATGGCGACACGCTAAGTTATTTATGGACTCAAGTTAGCGGCCCAAGCATAACACTCAATGATACAAGCATCGCTTTTCCCAGCTTTGTTGCACCCAATATTGACGCTAACTACGTCTTTTCCTTGCATGTTAACGATGGTCTTGAAAGCTCCGAAACTGATGAGGTGAGTATTACAGTCACTGCAATCAATACTAATCAACCCCCTATGGCCGATGCGGGCCCTGACCAACAAGCAAACGGGAATGACATTGTCGTCGTTAGCGGCGCAAATAGCACCGACCCGGAAGGAAGCAGCCTGAGCTATACCTGGCAACAGGTTTCCGGCCCTGTGGTTACAGTTCTAGATTCAGAGCAAGCTCAAGCTTCATTCATAGCACCGGAAAATGGTGGCGAAATTGAGCTTAGCCTAACCGTCAATGACGGCGAGTTAAACTCTGTAAGCGATAGCATTATTATTTCTGTTCAAGCTATCAGCACTGCATTGGTCGCTCACGCAGGCGCTGACCAAACAGTCAGAAGCAATACATTGGTTTCACTAGATGCCAGTGAAAGTACTCATAGTGAGCACCTGAGTTTAAGTTACGCCTGGCGTCAGACAGGTGGCCCAAGCGTCATTCTAAGCTCGGTGTCAGAACTACAACCACAATTCCAGGCACCTGAAACTGATTCGACTAGCACCCTTATCCTGACTTTCTCATTGGTAGTCAGTGATGGCGAAGCAAATTCTGCGGCTGACGAAGTGGTAATCAGTGTCAGCAATGCCAATTCGGCACCTTTCGCCAATGCGGGCCTATCTCAAAGCACTGAAGGCGGAGATTCTGTAACACTGGATGGAAGCCAAAGCAACGACCCCGAAAATGACACGCTCACTTACGAGTGGTCACAAACTGCAGGGCCAGACGTTGAACTGAATGATAACACCTTGGTCTCACCCAGCTTCGTGGCGCCAACGGAGGGTGGAGAATTGCAGTTTTCACTTATTGTCAATGACGGTGAACTATCTTCGGAAATCTCATTCACGAATATTTCAGTGATGCCTGCAAACAATCCTCCTATCGCCAACGCCGGTGTCGACCGATATGTTGGCAGTCTCTCTATTGTGGCACTAAAGGGCAGCCGAAGCCTCGACCCTGAAGACGACCCCTTAAGTTATAGCTGGCTTCAAATAAGCGGCCCTGAAGTAAGTTTAAGTGATGAGACAGATGCTAACCCGGTATTTGAAGCTCACACTGATGGAAGATTGGTATTTTCATTAGTGGTTAACGATGGCCAACTCGATTCAGAACCGGACCTGGTTAATGTCGTGGTCGGCCCAATACCGGCGACTAATATTCGCGTAAATGGAACCGGTATTACCTGGGGAGCAAGCTACCCTAGCGGCAATAACCTAGACTGTTCCGGCGAAGCCATCGACCAACAGGATTGTTCCTTAGGTCGGGAGCTAACACATAACGATGATAGTGATGGTCGTGCTGGCTTCAGCTTTATAAAGTTCGATGAGGATGGCGTTGAAACGGATAGTTCAGATGCTGAATGGAGCTGCGTTCAAGACTCTGTCACAGGCTTAATGTGGGAAGTAAAAAGTGAAGGCAACGAAACACCAGGAGACGAAGGTTTAAATGACGCCGATGATCGTTACAGTTGGTACAATACTGACGCAAGCTCAAACGGTGGTTCGGAAGGTTTTGCAGATAGCAGAGGAGAGCAATGTTTTGCCTATAACGAAGACGAACCGGCTAGCTACTGCAACACCGAAGCCTTTGTTAACCGTATGAATGAAGCCGGCTGGTGTGGCTATGCCGACTGGCGACTACCTAATCGCAAAGAGCTGCTCAGTATCGTTGATTACGGTAATGCTAAACCCATGCTCGATACTGATTACTTCCCTTCCAATGCAGCCTTAACCTGGACATCTAGCCCTTTTGCACTCGGTACAAGCAGTGCCTGGGGAGTAAATTTTTCTCATGGTAACTCTTATAGCCTCGATAAACGCAATGTAAACCAGGTACGACTAGTAAGAGGTGGTTATGAATAAATATATTTGCTTAGGGCTTCTAACACACTCTTTGCTTTCACTTCCTGTCCTGGCACAGGAATGTAGTAGCGATACCATTGCCGAAACGACGCCTGCAACACAATTTGTTATTCACGGAGACGGCACCATTACCGATACCAGCACGGCACTAATGTGGAAACAATGCTTGGAAGGTTTAAGTGGCACTCAGTGTAATACCGGCATTCTCAACGAGCAGAACTGGTCAGGAGCTCTTCAGATCCCTCGTAATATAAACGCGACAGGAGGTTTTGCAGGCTACGCCGATTGGCGCCTTCCCAACCAGGCAGAGTTAGCCTCTCTGCTAGAAGACCAATGCGTTGAGCCAAGTATTAATGCGACGGTTTTCCCCAATACTGCCAACAAGTTTCTCTGGAGTGCGTCACCTGACTACAACAATGATACGGCCACATGGTTCGTGGACTTCAAACATGGCGCAACAGGTACCATCACCAGAGAGCAGGCTTGGCCAATTCGTTTAGTTCGAAGCGTTCAATAGTTTAATCTAATGGAATGAGGAACGATCACGCGATCAAAGCTAAGGGCAGCTGCCAACAGCCTTGCTTAAACCGTGTATTTAGATATTGTCTCAAGCAAGACCGCATTATCAAAAGGTTTACCAACAAAGGAAGTAAAACCTTGATTCAAATACTGTTCGGTTTGTTCAGGAAGAACATTTGCTGTAAGAGCAATAATGGGTAAATCTTGCCTTCGTAATTGTTCCCGAATAATCTGACAGGCTTGCTCGCCATCCATAATAGGCATTTGAATATCCATTAAGATCAAGTCGATATCTTTCGCCTCAACACTGGCAACAGCGTCTTCACCATTATCCGCTATCTCAACCTGATAACCCGCTTTCTTAAGAATTTCTTCAGCGATCATTTGGTTAATTTTATTATCTTCAACCAAAAGCACGCATACATCAGCAGGCGCCTTAACTTTTCTCAACAATCTTTCTGTCTCTTTGCCGAGTACTGTTTTCACCTCAAGCTTTGCTTCCTTAACAACAGGAAGATCCAAGGTAAATTCAAAAGTAGAGCCACTGCCCACTTGGCTTTCGACCTTTAACTCTCCTCCCAGCAAATCCACCAATCTCTTGCTGATAGATAACCCCAGACCTGTCCCGCCATATTTCCGGGTCGTAGAGGCATCTTCCTGCTTGAAAGGCATAAACAAGTCTTTCGTATCGTGAATACCAATGCCGGTATCACTCACCGAAAACCGAACACCGCACCGACCTTCACTTTCATCCAATTTAGCATCACAGCTAAGCGCTAAAGTCACCTCACCCTCTTCGGTAAACTTGACTGCGTTGCCGCATAGATTCAATAAGACTTGCGATAAACGAAGCTCATCCGTTCTAACATAAACGGGTAAAGCCTCATCCAAGACTACCTTAAAGGCGATTCCTTGCTGATCAGCAGCAGGTAACATTAGAGACTCAATATTTCTAGCCAGCTCACTCAATTCAAGCTCTACTTCCTCCAACTCAATCATATTCGATTCGATCCTATTGAAGTCGAGAATTTCATTGAGAATCTTCAGTAGCATTTCTGAAGATTGCATGACTTTTTCCAAGTAGTCTCTCTGCTTGTCATCTAAATCAGTTTCGAGGCACAGTGAAGTCAGGCCAATAATTCCATTCATAGGCGTCCGTACTTCATGAGACATATTGGAAAGGAATGTAGTCTTCGCCATGTTTGCCTGTTCAGCTTCTTTAAGCGCACTTTCCAAATCTTCAGTTCTCTGTAAAACCTTACCCTCCAGGCCTTTATTAAGTTCAATCACCTCTTGTTCTCTCGCGACCACATCAGAAATATCTGTATTCGATCCAATAATTCTCAGGGTTCTTTTCTTGTCATCGCGAACAGCCATACTGCGTGACAAAATTGTGACCAACGAGCCATCTTTTTTCAGCATTCGGAAACGGCACTGACTGGTGTCAGCCTTTCCCTTGATAAGGTCAGAAAAGAGCGTATTTATTTGATGACGATCTTCAGGGTGAACGTGTTTCTGAAAGGCCTTCGTATCATTTTCAAGCTCATCATCCTGATAGCCAATAATCGCCTTCCAACGAGGCGATAGATACAGAGAATTAGCCAATATATCCCAATCCCAAATACCGTCATTCGAGCCCTGCACAATAAGTGAAAATAGCTCTTTGCTATCGCGTATTTTCTTCCGCTGCGTATCGACGGTATCGTAAAGAGAAAAAATTGCTTTCGATAAAACCTGGAGCTCTTCTGTATTAGTAACAATGCTTCTATCGACTGACTCACCAGCAGCCAAACGGGAGATCTTGTCGAGAAGCTGAGCAACAGGCTGGGAAAAATACTTTACCAAGAAAAATCCGGCGGCAATAATTAGAATAAATGCCGAAAACAAAATAACGAAAGTGTTCTCTAAGGTTTTTCTAACAGGCGCTAACATCAAGTGGTCTTCAAGCGCGACACCGATGCTATATCGACTACCAGGAATAGGCTGGTGAGCCTCCCCTCCTAGATCAAGCGCCCTCATTCCGGCATTCCCCGTGATCATCTCGTTACCAAGAGCGTTTAATTTAGGGTTATGTTCATTTAGGATAGAGTACTTACTGACGGCCTTTTCACCCTGCTCATTTAAGACAAAGTCGCCTTGATCATCACGTAATAGTTGAATGATCTTATTTTCGTCCCAGTGATACCAGTAAGTTCCGTCATTCGCAACCAGCATCACCTTGGCACTTCCCTGGACACCAGAAAAACTTTCTTTAACCAAGGTTTGAACCCGATCATGGATATATTCCCAGGGAATACTCAGCCCCAACATCCCCCTTACTATCTTACCTTTATCCTGAATAGGAGCCGCAATAACAATCTGCTTAACCCCCGTCGTAAAGGAGATCATCGGGTTAGAAATATAGGCTTCAGGCGAATCAGGATCTTCAGGGTGAATACTCACCTGCCAATAGTCGCGAGAGCGAATATTTTTAGGCTTCGAGTCTGGTTATTTATCATCAAAGGTTCGAATCCCTCCTTGTAGCAGATTCGCACCAGAAGTGTTATAGAAATGTCCGTTGGGTAAACCAATAATGAACTTCTCAAACTTAGGTTTCAGGAAGGTCAATTCACGCTTTAGATAAGGCATGAAGGTTTCGAACTAAAGGCCAGAAAGCTCTGCAGAACGAGCGTATTCCTGCACCAATGACTCACCATGGTCAAACTCAAACTGAAGACCATTAGCAACGAGCATTAAGCTCTTCTGCGCAATTTCTACGGTAGACTCAGTAACTTGTGCCTTGCTGTGAAGGTAGGTTTGAAAGGATATCACCAGCGAAGGCAATAAGCCGACAACTAATAGAGTAAGTAGAAGCTGATCTCGAAACTTGTACATGTGACACTTTCCTTACCTGCTCTAAAACAACTCAATTGAAGACGGGTAACTTCCTTTCAAACATTGTGCTCACGTCCTAATACTTATCACTGTGCTGTGAGCGCTTGCCTATCACTGCTAAGGCTGCAACTCGGTATGCTTCGGCTAGTGTCGGGAAGTTAAATATGCTCTCGACAAAGATATCGACATCAGCATTTGAAAGCATTGCCATCTGACCAATGTGAATAAGCTCGGTTGCACCTTCGCCAACGATCTGAACACCGAGAATCTTTTCGCCCTGAGGGTCACATATGATCTTCAGCATACCATCACGTATTCCATTAATCTGACCACGAGAGATCTCTTCAAAATTGGCTTTACCAATCACAATACCGTCACCATGCTCTTTCTTAGCTTGCTGCTCAGTCATCCCAACAGCCGAGAGTTCAGGAATTCCATAGATACCCGAGGGGATCATCTTACTCATTGGACCCACTTCAATTCCTAAAGCATTACAACTCGCTCGTCGTCCCTGCTCCATTGACGCCGAGGCCAATGATGGCGGGCCAATGACATCGCCTGCCGCATAAATATGCGGGACTTGGGTTTGCAACATATCATCAACCGATATATTGCCAAACTCATTTAACTCCAAACCAGCATTGGCAATCTGCAGGTCCTTCACATTTGCTACGCGGCCAGCGGCACAAAGAAGCTTCGCAGATCTAACAATAGTCCCGTCATCGCATCGCGTGATGACTTCAGATAAGCCATCCCACTCAACAGTTTCAACGTTCTTCTCACCTAACCATGTGCCACCCATTTCCTGAAATGAGTCGACAAACTTGGAGGTTAAGTCACCATCCATAAAGCCCAAAGGCAAAGGATACCGGTCAATCATTGTTACCTTAACGCCAAGCGCCTGGAAGATAGAGGCATATTCACTAGCGATAACACCACCACCGAGAACAGTGAGGCTCTTTGGCAAATACAACATTGTTAGGATTGAGTCAGAATCAAAAATATTTTCATGATCGACAGGGATATTATCTGGCTTACGAGGGATCGAGCCGGAAGCAATAACAAAGCTACTGGCTTCAATTTGTTCAGCTTCGCCGCGCACTTTTGTTACCTCGATAACATTCGGCGATACAAACTTGGCCCGGCCGTGAATACGTTCGATATTATTGCGTTCAATCTGATTTACCATAAAACCGTCGTGCGCTTTCAATACCCGATTCAAGCGGTCGATCAGTGTCGACATCTCGGTATCTTCAGCTAATTCAAACTGACATAAGGCCGCATTCTCTCGCATCTTTTTAACACGTAAGGCGTTCTCACGAAGCGTCTTGCTGGGGATCGTTCCTCTGTGTACACATGCACCACCCAACCATTGATCCCGCTCTATAAGAGCGACACTCTTACCACCTTTGGCTGCCTGTACCGCTGCTTTTTGCCCTGCAGGACCACTACCAATAATCACTACATCAACTTGTCTCATGAACGAATTGCCTCCAGACCACTCTTCACGATGTCGTGTCTTTCCTTCAAAAGCTCCAATTCATCTTCATATAAATTCAGATCTGCAAATACGGTATCTTGCAAAGCTGTATCTATCGCAGCTTCTTCACCCGATAACATTGCTTGAGCTAACTTAGCAGCACCATTAGTCACCATCGCTTGGTCACGATTGCTTTGGGCATTTTGATAGTCAGCATAGTAATGAACAGATTCCTGAACGATTGCGGGCATTTTCCATTTTCTGACCACGACTTCGCCATATTTCACATGATAAGCAGATTCGATTACCCCTACTTCATCTAATGAAATAGATACGTCATGCCATTCCGAGTAGTCAAAGATGGTCTGAAGGATAACCGGTTTGCCAATGCTATGAAGCAAACCGCATAGAAAGGCGGCTTCGACATTTTTCTTGGCAACTCGCGCAACCTCTTTTCCCCAAAAGGCTGTACATAAAGCATGGTCCCATATTTCATTAATACGGTTTTCGTATGTGGGCGCTTTAAATATTTTCGTATTAAGAGAAGCTGCCAAAGCAATTTCTGTAATCAGAGACAGACCGAGCCTTGCCACAGCTTGTTGCAGAGAAACCATTGAGGCGTTGGGTGTATATGCGGCTGAATTAGCAATGCGCATCACATGGCCAGCCAAGGCCTGGTCACTTTGTATGAGTTTGGCCAACTGTGCGGCATCAGAATCTGGATCATTCGATAAAGCTAAAACCTGGTTTGCCACATCCGGCAGCATCGGCACTTCGATTTTGTTATCGCTTAGATTATCAATATATTTCGCAATAGCTTGCGCTTTTGGGCTTAAATCTGAAATCGGGCTGCTCACACAACTACTCCACTGATTATTGTTTTTATTTAGTGTAGACCAGCGTTGGTGGGATAGCAGGGATATTGGGAAATAACGAAGGATGTAACAGCTTTGTGTAATTAGTGAACAATTGCAATAGCTGAGCCTAATTCCTTGAGATTATAACTAGCTCGCCTATTATACGCGCTCATTCAAACAACCGTTTCAATTCCAGGAGCTCTATGAAGAAGTTTAGTATCTTGTCGTTGCTACTTTCTTTGCCCATTATTCTACCCTTCAGCTTGGCTTTATCTTTTTCAGCCTATGCGGATATTTCCCGTTCAGCCTTTATTGAACAACTCGACTCCGCCAATTGCACACAAGTCCCTCCCGAAATATACCTGGATACCCAAAAAGCTCATTTCGATTTCGCCAACGCTCTAAGTCTCTCCTGGATTTCACTTACGACGCTAGGAGAGAATTCTATTTCCGCTGAAGAGTTTGAACAACAATGGCAGCTACGCAACTTAGAGATCATCGACAACCCAGAGACCAACCTGCGTATATTGCTTGCTGATTATAAAGATACAATGCTCATTACCTATAGATACACGGATAGTAACAAGGAGTGGCTTTACAATTCCGATGGGACTTCAGACGATTTTGAACATAGCTTTACACTAGGTGAAAAAACGCATCACGGCTTCTCTCAAGTATTAAGCTCAGAGTGGGCATCGCTATTGGCAAGCGTTAGAGCACGAAAGGGTCAAAGCAACAAACTATGGGTATTTGGCCATAGCTTAGCCGGCGCACTGGCGCAACTAAGTGCAGCAGGCTTCGAGCAAGAAGGTATTCACGTTGATCAGGTCTACCTGTCAGGCTCGCCCAAAGTTGGTAGCCCTAAGTGGGTTGAAAAAGCTCAAGTTCTTCTCGCTAACCGAGTGCATAGAGTGGTGTATGAACAAGACCTTATTGCCCGCTTACCGGTAAATCAACAGGCACTGAACGAGTTTAAGTCGATATCCAGCATTGCTCCAGACTTTATCGCGAATTCGATGAACGAAGCAAACAGCCTGATGAACTTCGATACCCTAGGTAGGCAGATCTCACTCGACCACTATGCTAACTATGTTGAGTGGAACGAAAGTGACTCTGTTTCATTGGAACAAATATACTGGTTGAACCTAGCAGATGATCTTTCAATTGCTAAACATGCTTCCTTAAGCCCACTTGATCAGATAAATAATATGACAAGTGTCATTTCAGCTAATACAGAAGACCATTCACAACTAAAAGATGATGGCTACTTCTGTGCAATGATAGCCGCGCTGGAAAATGAACACTAAAGTGACTCGGCTCAAGCCAAAGTGCTTTGAATACACATTTGCGGCGATCTTCTACTAAACTAATAAGGATATAATTAGTTTTGGAGCCTATTTCTTGATTGCAAATCGTGAACAGCTTGTAGAGTCACTTGAAAAAAGTAAAAGCTATCAACACCAGCATCTTGGGCAGATATTACTGCAAACCGGCATTATCACGTCAAAACAGTTAAGCACCGCCCTGCATAAACAAATTGCTGAGGGCAAGAAAGAAATGCTAGGGCATATATTGCAGCGCTTGGGCTACGCTAGCGACCACCAGGTTCGCAATGCACTTTCCTGCTGTCTGGAGATACCTTTTATTCAGCTCGCCGGGTTTGACGTTGATGAACATGCGTTGCAACTAGTTCCTGCCGAGTTTGCCAGAGCACATGCTGTTATTCCCCTCATGGCTCACAAAGATCGCTTAGTCGTGGCGATGGAAGACCCGTCTGATAACGAAACCATCAACCTACTGCATTTTTTATCTGAACAAGTCATCGAGCCGGTATTGAGTACCGCAAGTGATATAGAGTACGCAATTTCTCAATATTATGGCTCAACCGATATTGATGATGTTCTAAAGGATATGCCCAGCACCAGCTTGAGCAATAGCTGGGAAGCTCAACAAGCTATAAAGCTCGCATCAGATAAACCAACCGTTAAGCTAATACATAATTTGATCGCCGATGCGGTAACCCGCAGAGCATCAGACATACATATCAGGCCCAAAGAAAAAAGCGTTGATATTCTCTACCGTATTGATGGCAGTCTGCTAAAAATACGCAACTTTGATATTAAAATGTTGCCTGCCGCTGTTGCCCGTATCAAGATTATCTCAGGAATGAATATCGCTGAGCATCGTTTGCCTCAAGATGGTCGGACCAAAATCACTAGCAAAGATAAATCGATTGATTTGCGCGTATCGATCATGCCGACTATTCATGGAGAAAGCGTAGTAATCCGTCTCCTCGATACTTCGACCAGTATCAATAATATCGATGCCATAGGATTCAATGAAAAAGACTCGGAACTGTTTACCCAACTCGTTAACAAAAGCAGTGGCCTGATTTTAGTGACCGGCCCTACTGGCTCCGGAAAAAGCACCACACTTTATGCGGCACTCGAATCCATCAAACAACGTGAAATCAATATCATCACCGTTGAAGATCCGGTTGAATTCCATATCGATGATATTCTGCAAATCCAGGTCAACAATGCCATAGATTATAGCTTTGCACGTGCACTCAAAAATATTCTTCGCCACGACCCAGACGCCATTATGATCGGTGAAATACGAGATGAAGAAACAGCTAAAATGGCAGTAGAAAGCTCACTTACAGGGCATTTGGTGTTATCAACCTTACATACCAACAGTGCCGCTTCGACCATTACCCGTCTACTTGAAATCGGCGTACAAGCCTATCTCCTAAATGCAACGCTACTAGCGGTACTGGCTCAAAGACTTGTTAAACGGAATTGTCCTCACTGCCTGGAAGAAGAGCAGGTATCCCCTATTGTACGGAAAGCTTTGGGTCTGAGTGAGGATGAAGTATTCTATCAGGGCGCTGGTTGTGATAACTGCCATATGACAGGCCATAAAGGCCGTGTTGCAGTATATGAACTGTTGACACTATCACCCGATATTCGAGACATGATCAAGCCAAAAGTAAGTGCGACAGATATCGAAAAAGCCGCAATCGAAAATGGCATGACGCCTCTTACTGATCATGCACTGCATATTGCCCGACAACAGCAAACCTCATTGTCAGAAGTGTATCGGGTAAGACTGGGATAACCTCAAACCTTACTCAGACGCCTCATCCAAAGACAACTTGCTCAAGACAATGACTGCTTGTGTACGGTTACTCACGCCTAATTTTTTAAATATCGCCGTAATGTGCGCCTTCACAGTTGCTTCAGTCACACCTATTTCATATCCAATTTGCTTGTTCAGCCAGCCTTCCCTCAGGAAGCAAAGTACTTTGTACTGTTGAGGGGTCAATGAAGCAATCTTGGTAGCCAGGTCCATCTCTTCTTCATCGATTCGCCTTAGGCGGCTGCGCACTTCTTCAGGCACCCACTTCTCACCCTCAGTCACGCACTGCAATGCTTCATAGATAGTTTTTGGCGACGCTGATTTAGGAATATAAGCGCTTGCACCATGACCAATTGAGCGACTTATCGTCTCGGCATCTTCACGAGCAGACACGACAGCAACCGGAATTGAAGGAAATTTCTCACGTACTGTCACCAAGCCAAATAGGTCTTGGCTGCCGGGCATATGCAGATCAAGTAGTAAAAGGTCTAGCTCCGGGTCTTCAGCAATGGCTGCCAGAGTCGTCTCCAGGTCAGACGATTCAGTGATCGTAACGTTTTCAAAGTGGGCGTTAATAATTTCTAACAAGGCACTGCGAAAAAGTGGATGATCATCTGCGATATGAAAATGGTACATAAGTTCTCCGAACAGGATTGAATGTCTGTTCAATGTTTATTATTAGAATACGTTCCTTGGAGAACAGCATAGCCTGACTGGTCATAATTTTCGAGGGGTAGATAATGCCTTTCATCTCCCCTCGAGCAACCCTATAGTTATGAGTCAGTGCGGTTCAAACGACCCTCGATCAGCACATCAACTACTGAAGGGTCGTTCAGCGTTGAGGTATCCCCCAAGTTGCCAAAGTCATCTGCAGCAATTTTGCGAAGGATCCTGCGCATGATCTTGCCAGATCGCGTCTTGGGTAAGGCATCGACCCACTGAATCAGCTCGGGTGTCGCAACCGGCCCCATTTCAACTCTCACATGCTGCTTCAGTAACTCTGTTGCATTGGCTGCAAGCTCAACACCGTCCATCGGCGTCACGTAAACATAAATCGCTTCGCCTTTGATATCATGTGGATAACCAACAACAGCTGCTTCCGCCACATCAGGATGAGACACCAAAGCACTCTCTAATTCAGCGGTTCCTAAGCGATGACCTGAAACATTCAAGACATCATCAACACGCCCGGTAATCCAGAAATAGCCATCAGCATCTCGCTTGGCACCGTCGCCTGTAAAGTACATATTGTCATGAGTTGAAAAATAGGTTTCGATAAACCGTGCGTGATCATTCCAGATGGTACGAGCCTGCCCCGGCCAGGAGTCCATAATAACCAAATGACCACTCGTTTCACCTTGGAGAATATCACTATTGGTATCTACCAACTCTGCTTGTATACCAAATAGTGGATGACAGGCAGACCCCGGTTTAGATTCTGTTGCATAGGGTAAAGGCGTCATCATCTGACCACCCGTTTCAGTTTGCCACCATGTATCAACAACCGGACATTTGCTATGGCCATACTCAGTATAATACCAACGCCATACCTCCGGGTTAATCGGCTCCCCTACGGTACCAAGAATTCTCAGTGAATCACGTTTACTAGACCCAGTCGCTTCGTCCGCTTTAGCCATTAAGGTACGAATAGCCGTCGGCGCTGTATAGAAAACTGTCACCTTGTGCTGATCAATTACTTCACCAAAGCGCCCCATACTCGGATAATTGGGAACGCCTTCATACATGAGCGTTGTGGCACCATTCGCCAAGGGTCCATAAACGATGTAACTATGGCCGGTAATCCAGCCAACATCTGCCGAGCACCAGAACACATCACCTTCTTTATGGTCGAATGTGTAGTAGTAGGTCGACGTCACATAAGTCAAATATCCACCACTGGAATGCTGTAAACCTTTTGGTTTACCGGTAGAACCAGAGGTATAAAGAATGAACAATGGATCTTCAGCATTTACCGGAACGGCTGTATGCTTGTCAGCTTGCTCAGCCACCAAGCGACGATAGTCAACGTCCCAGTTATGACGAGTTGAACCTGTGTTATGGGTTGTTTCAACAACCAGTACATTTTTGACAGTATTACGTTTGGATATCTCCAGCGCGTCGTCCACACTTGACTTAAGCGGGATAGATTTCCCACCACGCACACCCTCTGTCGCCGTAATCACGACTTTTGCCTCACAATCATCCAGGCGATCTGCTAAAGCTGTTGCCGAAAAACCACCAAATACCACTGAATGAATGGCACCAATACGAGCACACGCCAGCATCGCATACGATGCCTCGGGAATCATAGGCATATACAGTACGACACGGTCACCTTTACCTACTCCCATAGATTCCAGGCCATTAGCCAACTGACACACCTCTCGATGTAAGTCTCGATAGGTAATTGTCTTGCTGTGGCCCGGTTCATCGGCTTCCCAAATTATGGCTGCCTGGTCTGCTCGCGTTTCTAAATGCCTGTCTACACAGTTGTAACAAACATTCAGCTCTCCATCTTCATACCATGAAATATGTAAGTCATCTTTTGCAAATGAGACATCTTTGACTTTGGTGAAGGGTTTATCCCAATACAAGCGCTCAGCTTCTTTTCGCCAGTAGTCTTCATTCTTCTCTATCGACATTTGATACAGGCTCTGATAGCCAACTTTATCGATGTTTGGCACAAAATCACTGGTTGAATTAGAGGTAGTGTAGTTATTCTGGGCAGCTAAGCTCATGACAGGCTCCTTGAAGTCTATGTTACCGAGTAAGTAGATATAACTCTTATTGTCAACATATTCTGGCCGCCGCCAATTAGACCTTGGTCGAGCACTAGACTATGGTCTAAAGCTCTCTGGACAATAAACTAAAGAAATAGCACAACCGACTTCAGTGTTTGTTTCATCAATTGAACAAACAACCCAGACTAGTGATAATGTTCACCCATCAAATGACACTCGCAATAAACTCATACCACAGCTCTCAATTCCACGGTATTTTCGCTCTCATATAAGCATTAGTCTACTTTAGAAAGAATCTTCTTTCTCCGCCTGGTCAAATAGCTTTTGAAGTTCAGAATGATAGGCACCTTGAGAGGAATAATCACTTTCAGGACCTCGCTAAGAAAATATAAAAGCCGTATTTTCCGATACCAGAACAAGCGTGATATCTTCTTTGCGGTGAAGTCGTATCCATATTGGAATACCGGCGCAAACTGTTCGTGGTTACCAAACCGACTATATTTAGCCAAGTCAAATGACAAGACCAAATCAGCCCTCTTCAACTGCTCCTTGGTACGCTGATCAATTGCGATATCGATAGCATTCCCCATTATAGCGACCATATCTTTAGGTTCTTGATAGCGACTCACGCCATTCAAATCAACAGCGATAGTAATACCCGCACCCATCTGTTCAAGTGCTGAAACGGGTACGTTTTCAGTGATACCCCCATCAACCAACGACCTACCTTCAATTTCTACCGGCACAAAAATCCCTGGCACTGCCGCTGACGCACACACCGCATCGGCCAAGTTCCCTGATCTTAATATGACCTTCTCACCGGTATGAATATCGGTAGTACAAATCGCCAAAGGAATACGAGCATCCTGTATATCCACATTACCGATATCTTGCAAAATCATCTCGTGAATGGTTTTGGTGGTGAAGATACCTTTGCGTTGAATCGACAAACCGACCATCGAGCTGAAACTCATATCCTCGCCCACTTTCTTGATCTCGTCTATCGACTTACCGAAGGCATAGTAGCTCGCGACTAAAGCCCCAATACTGGTGCCGGAAATATAATCGATCTCTACATTTCGCTCTTCCAGTACCTGCAGCACGCCAATGTGAGCAATACCCTTTGCTGCGCCGCCGCCCAACGCAAGCCCGATACTCTGATTAAAAGGGTTCCATTTCATAAATTAAGTTTCTTATATTTGACCTGAGGCAATTCTAACCAGAGCGAGTTTCATTTACTATGATGTTTATCAGCTTACTAACAAGAATCGATATCCATGTGCACAACCTGCGGCTGCTCTACTCCCTCTCACTCTCATCAACATGAGCATGAGCACGACACTGACTCTAGGCTGATTGAGGTCGAACAAGACCTGCTTGCCAAGAATGATAGCTATGCGGAAAAGAATAGAGCCCTGCTTGCCTCAAATAAAGTGCTCGCTTTAAACTTGGTTTCAAGTCCAGGCTCCGGGAAAACATCCCTACTCACCGCTACGATCGAGCCCCTTAAGGGAAACAAAAGAGTCTGTGTTATTGAAGGCGACCAGCAAACAGATAATGACGCGCAGAGAATCATCGACAGCGGTGCCAAGGCAATTCAAATCAATACTGGAAAAGGCTGCCACCTCGATGCTCATGCGGTTGGACATGCCATGAAAAAGCTTGAGCTGGCAGAGCACGATATTCTTTTTATCGAAAACGTCGGCAACCTCGTTTGCCCCGCTGCTTTCGACTTAGGAGAACATAGCAAGGTCGTGGTCTTATCGGTCACGGAAGGCGAAGATAAACCGCTTAAATACCCTGACATGTTTAAAGCTTCTTCACTTATGCTAATCAATAAGTCTGACCTCCTTCCTTATGTCGATTTTGATGTCGATAAAAGCATCGAATATGCGCGTCGTATCAACCCGGATATTAAGTTTATCGTTCTATCCGCCAAAACAGGCGACGGGATGGAAGAGTGGTTAAGCTGGCTCAATCAACATGCACCAACAAGATAGTGACTCGGCAAGTATTCGCCTGAAAGTAAGCGGGCGAGTACAAGGCCTTGGCTTTCGGCCTTTTGTTTATCGGCTCGCTCACTCGCTTTCACTGACTGGTTCAGTACGAAATTCCTCCTCGGGCCTTGAAATTGTATTAACCGGGCAACAAGCCCAGCTTGATGAATTCCGTAATCAGCTTCTAGCAACAAAGCCCTCTGCGGCTCAGATGGAGAGTATTGAGCTTGAGCGTATTAGCCCTCAAATCTCAGCCACTAGCTTTTCAATCATAGAGTCAGAAACTGATTCCAATAGCCTATCATTATCGACAAATGCACCAGAAGTATCCCCTGACCTGGCACTGTGTTCCTCTTGTCTAGATGAACTATTTGACACAAATAACCGTCGTTACCTTCACCCTTTTATAAGCTGCACTCAATGTGGACCACGCTACAGCATTATTGCCGATCTGCCCTACGACCGAGACAACACCAGTATGGCAAAGTTCGACATGTGTAGTACCTGTCAGCACGAATATTCCACTCCCTCAAATGCCAAACGCTTCCACTCGCAAACCAATGCCTGCAATGACTGTGGACCACAATTAGCGCTAGTCGATAAGAAAGGTATTCGTTTGCCTCTAGAACAGAATCAGGCACTAATCGATTTTTGCGCCGAACAATTAAAGCAAGGCGCTATTATTGCTATAAAAAGCATCGGTGGTTTCCACTTAATTTGCGATGCCAAAAATTCTGAGAGTATTAAGCGGCTAAGAAAAGTTAAGCAACGCCCTGATAAACCCTTTGCCCTCATGGCCTTGAATACGCCTTCACTTGAGCCCATAGTCGAGCTAGACAGAGCAAGCCTTCACGAGCTGAATTCTTCTCACGCACCGATTGTACTTCTGCCTAAGAAAAGAACTTTAAAGCCTGACTCTAAGCAAGAAGAGGAAGATTGGCTCGCACCGAACCTAAGTGACTTGGGCTGCATGTTGCCTTATACCCCGCTTCATTATCTAATTTTTCATGCCCTGCTTGGCAGGCCAAAAGGAATAAATTGGCTTGAAGAAGCACAAAACTATCAACTACTCGTGACCAGCGCCAACCTTCCTGATGAACCCATAGTTTATGACAACGACAAGTGCATCGAGCAACTTGCCTCATTAGCTGACTTCGCCTTGCTAAACGACCGTGATATTCTCGCGCCGTCTGATGACTCAGTCATTCAGGCAGGTGAACCCAAAGCACTAATCAGACGCTCTCGCGGGATCGTTCCCACCTCGATAGCTTTGTTAGATAAGCAAGCTCACTCTCTTGCTTGTGGGGCCCATTTAAAGAATACCTTCTGCTTAACTCAAGGCGATAAAGCCTATATATCGCCCTATCATGGCGAGTTAGACAAGCCAGAGAACTTCCGCCGTTTCCAGGCTAACATCGCCCATTATCAACACCTTTTTGGCAATAGGATTGATCAATACTGCGCAGACCTTCACCCAGATTATGTAAGTACTCACTTCGCTGAAAAGAACTCGCAGAAAAGCAACTCGCCCCTAATAAAAGTTCAACACCATCACGCTCACCTGACATCCTTACTCGCAGAACAAACAGGCCAAGCAAAACTACCCGCGCTTGCTTTAATACTCGATGGAAATGGCCTGGGAGACGATAATCAAGCCTGGGGTGGTGAGCTATTCTATGTAGACTCGAAGCAGATAGAACGTATCGGACACCTTGAGAAAATAGCGATTCCTGGTGGCGATATCGCCACACGGGAAATCTGGCGAATTGGTGCAAATCTATTGGCAAAAACAAGTAGGGAACAGGCATTCGAAGCTTACGCAGATAGCCTCAAGAATGAGCTCACTAGTCATTTCATTCTGAATGGAACGCACCATTTTACGAGCAGTGCAGGCAGGTGGTTCGATGCAGCCGCCTCAATAATCGGCGTTCGCCAAGAGTGTACTTATGAAGGGCAAGCCGCTGCAGAGTTGGAGTCTTTGGCTCGATCAGCCTCCAGGGACCACGTTCAATCTCTTGTCAAAATCGATGAGAAAAACCAACTCTTACTTAGCCCGCTTCTTCCTTATTTAAGCGCTATGGAGAATAAACCTCAGGCTGCATACTTGTTCCATCGCGAGTTAGTCGATGGTCTCGTTCGTTGGTTAGAGAAATCAAGCAAACAGCGCCAGACTAAAGCGGTCTATTGCTCAGGAGGTTGCTTCCAAAATCGGCTTCTCAGAGAATCGCTTAACGAACACTTAACTTCACAGGGATTTAAGGTATATTTCCCTATCAAGCTGCCCGCCAACGACGGTGGCATCGCTCTGGGTCAAGCTTACTTGAGCCATTGGCAAAATAACTAAGGACTCTCAGCACCATGTGCCTTGCACTTCCGGTAAAAATTGAAACACTTCTCGATGATGAACAAGCGATCGTTGAGCTAAGCGGTGTGAAGACCAAGATTTCGACGGCACTAGTCGAAGATGTCCATGTCGGCGACTATGTTATTTTACATGTTGGTTATGCGCTCAATAAGCTGGATGAAGAAGAGGCCAAACGAACACTAGCGCTCTTTGCACAAGGAGAGACTGATGAGCGCTAAAACAAAAGCCTCACCAGAGTTAAAGTACATCAGCGAGTTCCGACAAGGTTCGCTGGCCAAGAAACTAAGCCAAAGCATAACCAATGAAGTACAGAGTGATAAACGCTATCGCTTAATGGAATTTTGTGGTGGGCACACGCATACCATTTTTCGCTATGGTATCCCTGACTTACTTCCTGAAAATATCGACTTGCTCCATGGGCCCGGCTGCCCTGTTTGTGTCCTGCCCATTAGCGCGATCGATAATGCTATCTCGCTCGCACTGCAGCCAAATACGATTCTCTGCTCTTATGGTGATATGTTGCGCGTACCCGGCAGCAAAACAATGAGCTTGTTAAAAGCACGCGCCCAAGGAGCTGATGTGCGCATGCTCTACTCGCCGCTCGAAGCACTAACACTGGCTCAAGATAACCCTGGCAAGGATATCGTATTCTTTGCTGTTGGCTTCGAAACGACAACGCCTCCTACAGTTGCTATGCTCGACGCCGCTGTCAAAGCCAATATTAAAAACCTATTTATCTACTGCAACCACGTACTGACACCTCCGGCAATCACCGGTATTCTAGAGCCAGCTAAACAAGCTGGAACTAGAGTACTTGATGGTTTAATTGGCCCTGGCCACGTAAGCGTTATCACTGGTGAACGCCCTTATCTTGAACTTGCCAAACATTACCAGACAGCCATTACCATTTCCGGCTTTGAACCCTTGGACATCCTTCAGTCTATTTTAATGCTTGTTCGCCAAATTAACCGAAACACCTGCCAGGTTGAAAACCAATATACGCGCGCAGTAAGCTTTGAGGGAAACCAGAAAGCACAGGCACTGACCAAGAAGTACCTAGACCTTCGACAGAGTTTCGAATGGCGAGGCCTCGGAGAAATGCCTGACAGCGCTTTAAAGCTGCGAGAGGAATATCAACAATTTGATGCCGAGTATATCTATAAGGATACGTTCGCAAAAAACGGCAATGACATCGCATCTGACAACAAAGCCTGTGAATGCCCTGCCGTTTTGACGGGGCAAAAAAAACCCTACGAATGCAAACTATTTAACAAGCCCTGCACCCCTGAAAACCCGCTTGGCTCATGCATGGTATCATCTGAAGGCGCGTGCGCAGCTTACTATCGCTATCAACCCAACACCCAGTAGACAGAGCCCCGCCAATGACTAACAAAACCTCAAGCACACTGGATTTCAAGGATGGGTTCATCGAGATGGCTCATGGAAGTGGTGGCCGAGCGTCAGCCACGTTAATTGATGAACTCTTTTTGCCAGCTTTCGATAATAGCTACCTACAAGAAAAGTCTGATCAAGCAACACTTTCACTACCACAGTCTCGCATTACCATGGCCACCGACAGCCATGTCATCTCCCCTTTATTTTTCCCTGGCGGGAATATCGGTAGTTTAGCGGTGCACGGCACAGTCAATGACGTCTGCATGTCAGGTGCCCAGCCCCTCTACCTAAGTGTTGGCTTTATTCTAGAAGAAGGCTTCCCGCTTTCTGAACTAAAACGCATTGTCGACTCTATGGCTGAGGCAGCCCAAGAGGCTGGGGTTAAAATCGTTACCGGTGATACGAAAGTGGTAGAGCAAGGCCATGGTGACGGTGTTTACATCAACACCACAGGAATAGGCGCATTGCCTGAAGACATCAACTTATCACCTGTGAATATAAAGGCTGGTGACAAAGTCATTATCAGCGGAACCCTGGGAGATCACGGCACCTGCATTATGTCTCAAAGGCAAGGTATGAACTTTTCATCCGCTCTAAAGTCTGATTCACAAGCGCTGAATGATCTGGTTGAAAGCATGCTGGAAGCTGCCCCCGCTATTCGCTGTATGCGCGACCCAACCCGAGGTGGACTCGCTGCGGTTTTACACGAACTATGCCAAGGCAGAGCTTTAGGTATTAGCCTGGAAGAGGCAAACCTTCCTATTAAACCTGAAGTCGCCGCAACGGCTGAACTACTAGGCTTAGATCCACTGCATATTGCCAACGAAGGTAAACTTGTTGCAATCTGCCCAGCTGAGCAGACGAAACAACTGCTGCAAGTGATGAAACAACACCCTAAAGGTCGAGATGCTGAAATCATTGGCGAACTAATCAAAGATGAAAACGAGCTGATTCAACTCACTACAAACTTTGGCGGTAAACGCCTGATTGAGTGGCGTTACGCTGACCAATTACCGAGAATTTGCTAGGTAACAGTTCACAACTCAAAAAAGATCTTGTTAATCAAATGTTACACATCGCAAAACTTTTGCTACAGACCCAAGGCATCACCTGTCATATGATTACATCATCGAAGTACGGAACAGCGATTCAGGCCCACGGTTTCGGAAACAGATTTCATGATTTTCTTTGACCCGACTCTTTAGTCGGGTTTTTTATTGGCTGCGATTTATTGCTTTGATGGTTATGTGTGACAAAGTAGTGCCAAAAGCTGACGTTTCTATATCAATAGGGTGCGCCGTGCGCACCAGCGGAGTTTGATCGTCTCCTCCGTAGGCATAGGATCCACCTCTCGCTTGATCAACCTCGTGCTAGCCCTCATGCGAGCCGTGGAAGGCTCTGCCTACAGGCCTGGGGGAATTGGTTTGGCCACCCCTATTTATGTTTGTTTGAGCCACGGAGTTCAGAGGTGCGCATGGCGCACCCTATTAGAGTTGTCAGAGTCTTAAATGCAGACTTTAACGTAGCTCAAGAAGTTCACTTCTTTCTTCTTTAACAAATGCTTTTTAATGAATAACCATAAGGCTCTAACTTGCTTAAGTCGTAGTATCTTGAGAAAACATCCTCTCCAGCTCTTGGCAACCATCTAACTCGCTAAGCAAATAAGACTTCTCTCGCCGGGCCACGTCTAGCCAATGTTCACCTTTAACAGCACCAACTAAAGCGTACAGAAAATTTAGGCTGACTTTATCATTCGAGGCTTTAAGCTTGAGAAATGCTTCAATGGGACCAATCCGATTTAACTCTTCTACAGAACAGACGCCAACAGCAAGCAAGTCCGCTTCGCTTTTTGGACCCAAGCCTTTTAGATCTCTTAAACGCATCATAAACCTACAAACTAAATCGTAGTTTTTGTTTGATCTCTTGCGCCGTGCGCTCAGGCTGTTCTTGCATAAAACAGTGCCCACCCGGCATTTCAATAAAATCGTAATTCAAATTTGCTTCGTGAACTTTTGCTTTAGAGCGTTTCACAAAGGGGTAAGTCCGATCACCATAGAGCATGGTCATCGGTGCTTCAATGCGGCGAATCGCTGGCCATAGTCCCTTAGCATAAGCAGAGAAGATAGATGCTTCAATACGAGGCGGGCATTTCAAGCGCATTGAGCCATCGTCACTTTCAATCAATGCATGGTCAATATAAGACTTAAGACACTCATCTTTCCAGCCCTTAAAAGTACCTCGTTGGTATAAGTAATCCCAAACGGCCTGGAAGTTTTCCCAAGACTCTGTTCGAGCCTTGGCTTGTCGAACGAGGGGCATCCGCTTTGACAAACCAAGCGTCTTTAGGCTTGTCGCGGTTCGCGCCATCACTGGAGGCATATAGACAGGGTCCATTAGGATTCCCATATCGAATAATTTCGGCTGCCTAGACATAATCAGTGTCGACATGATGGCACCATAGCTATGCCCCATCGCGATGCGTGGCACCTTGCCCCACATACCTTCAAAATTCGACCATACCTCTGCAAAATACTTGGCACTTCGATTCCAACCTGGGTATTTTCCACCAGCATCACTGTCGCCATGCCCCTGACCATCACTGATAAACAAGTCATAATCAGCTTGAAAGTGCGATAAAAGATTTTCAAAAGTCAGGCCACAGAAGCCATTACCATGAATAAAGTGGATCATAGGCTTACCGCTAGGCTCGGTGTAATGGCCTCTTAAAGTCATGCCTGAACCGGTTTGGTATTCCCAGGGAATCAAACCTGAAATCACACTCTGCTTTCCACTTCTGCTTAAGGTATCTGTCATCAAAACTCTCTTACCGGTCTATCTCGCTTGATAATTCAGGCAGCTCATTAAAACTAACATTCGGGTAGTGACTGTCACGCACTTCGTGAATAAAGCGCAGCGTGACGAAAGCATCAAACCAGATATGAAAAGCGCGTTGAAAGCTTATCGAATCACGTTTTTGGGAAAGATGTTTAAATTGCTTCTCTATCTTCAAATTACAGAGCGCTTGAATCACTGCTGCACTATCGACATCACTCATTGTATCTTTAATCGCTTCAAACAGAAGCTCAGCAGACGAGAAGGACTGTCCTGAATTTGAAATGATACTTAGAAGTTTTTTTAACAGTTTGAAGCACTGTGGATGATAGAAAGTATAAACCTTGTCAGGTTTTTCCATGCGGCTAATTTTTAGCAGCGCAGGTCCGGTGCCAAAGGGAACACGGTGACTAGGACGCCCGGAAATTTCTATCGTGGGAGCTTCCAAGGAATGAATACGCCCAACTTTCGCGAGCTTATTCAATAAATAGAAGTCTTCACCTGCTGAACGTTTCGGGAACCCCCTCACCAGCGCATAAGCGATAGGGCTAACAGCTATCAATGACCCGATTGTGTGGAAGGCATAAGGTGAACCAGCCTGCTGGAGTTGATCAACATAATAACGCAAGGAGTGATCATACAAGCTCATCGCTGTTTCATACCCGAGCTCAGCAATATGTTTGAAGGGGTAAATCGCAGCGGCAGCGCTTGAGTCATCCACTGAGATATTAAAATAGCTCTCAGGTAAACTCACATCCGCATCACTTGAATGCAGCCAATCGGCTAGTTTCCCGGTACTCAAATATTGTTGCTGCACGAGCTTTAGGCCGAGATCCATACCGAGTTTTCTGGCAAGCCCAACTCCCTGCTTTGGTGACAACAGGCGCTCCGCGTGACAATAGCTCATACAATATAGGGTCAGCGTGGAGGAAATATTAGCTCGAAATAGCTCAGACTCTTGCCTAGCCTGCGTTTGCTTTACCAGACTTTCAAGCGCCTCTCGTGTTCGCTGCTGCGCAGCAGCAACTTCAGGCTCATCAACATCCGGTGCATTGAAAACGAAAATCAAAACAGCCGAATGAGCGCTAACTTTATCGATAATCTTTAAGAGTTGAGTGATGGGCTCATCATAAACAGGAATAACCAGCACAGCGTCGAAAGGTCTTTCCAGGGAGCGTTGCAGAGCTTGGATATCAGGCTCTGCATAGGTATCCAGGTATTTGGAAACGGCTGAACTGTCGTACTTCATTGACAATAACTAGTTAGACCAGTCTTTATCAATAATACGCTTAAGCTTGAGCAAGGTAGCCTGGCGTTCATCTGTGCTATAAGACTGAGCAGGCAATTTACCCCAAATTGGCGCTGGCCATGTCGGGTCACCTTCAAAACGCACAACATGATGAATATGTAGCTGTTTTACAACGTTCCCCAAGGCGGCAATATTAAGCTTATCACCCGAGAATAGCTGCATTAGGTTTTGCCCAAGATACATCGACTCAAGATCTAACTGCTGACGTTGCTCATCACTTAAGTGATACAACTCCGTTGCATCACCCACGCGAGGAACAAGAATAAGCCATGGATACTGAACATCATTCATCAATAAGACTTCGCACAATGGCCAAGACGCTATGTGAATCGTATCGTTTTCCAGGCGTGAGTCGAGTTTGAAGTCTGCCATTAAGCGCCTGCACTCTCAGCTTTTTGTTTCTGCCACTTAGCTTCCCAATCCAAAGCAGACTTAACGATCACACCTAAGTCATCATGATCTGGCTCCCAGCCTAGTACTGCTTTGATTTTGGCATTATTTGCCATCAGCGCATCAGGATCACCTGCTCTGCGGTCGACATTTTCAACCGGAAAGTCTTGCCCTGACTTTTCCTTAACCGTATCGATTACTTCACTGACCGTAAAGCCACGGCCATAACCACAGTTTAGGATTTGCGATTCACCGCCTTTCGCCATGTAATCGAGCGCCATAACATGCGCTTTAGCCAAATCATCAACATGGATGTAATCGCGGATACAGGTACCATCACGTGTTTCATAATCCGTACCAAAGATCACCATACCATCGCGCTCACCTGTTACACATTCACAAGCGACCTTGATCAGATGAGTCGCTTCGGGGGTTGCCTGCCCCAAACGGCTGGTAATGTCAGCACCGGCAACGTTAAAGTAACGCAAAATCACATGATTCAAATCGCTGGCTGCCGACAGGTCACGAATCATTTGCTCGCTCATCATTTTCGATGCGCCGTAAGGGTTGATTGGCGCTAGTGGCATATCTTCGCTAATTACTTTCTCTTCCGGCATACCATAAACAGCCGCCGTTGACGAAAATACCATGTAAGGCGTTTTATACTTTTCAATAATAGTCAGTAAATTCAGGGTATTACGAGTATTGTTACTGTAGTACTTAAGTGGATTTACGACTGACTCGGGCACCACAATGTTCGCGGCAAAATGTAAGACTGCTTCAAACTTGTGCTTGGCAAAAACCTGATCAAGTTTTTCAACATCAGCAATATCACCAACAACAAGCTCACCATAGGTCACCGCCCACTCATAGCCGGTCGATAAGTTATCGTAAACCACTATGTCATGGCCTGCTTCACCCAACTGTTTTACAACATGGCTACCAATATAGCCCGCACCACCCGTTACAAGTACTTTCATTCTTTCTACTTTCCTTTGTTTCTGAATTTATCTATCCAACAGCCTAGCTTGATTATTATAAAAGATTGATATGAAAAAAATATTATTGTGAAGCATTCTGCCGGATCTGTTTTTTCTGTTGGCGGCGAAACGCGAAGAAGTCCCGTATTATCTGACTACATTGTTCCGCCAATATTCCTTCAGCATAGACTATTTCGGTATTCATGGAAGGGTGACTCAATAAGTTATTCTGACTCACTACCGCACCCGCTTTAGGCTCACGAGCGCCAAACACCAAACGATCAATTCGAGCATGAACCAGCATTCCAATACACATCGTGCAAGGCTCTATGGTGACATAAAGTGTCGTACCAGGCAGGCGATAATTTCTTTCGTGTTCTGCTGCTGCCCGAATAGCTCTCACTTCAGCGTGAGCACTCGGGTCACAGCTAGCGATGGGGCGGTTCCAGGCCTCACCTAAAACCTCTTCACCTCTAACCAAGACAGCTCCAACTGGCACTTCACCTTCAGCGCCCGCTTTTTCTGCAAGGTTCAAGGCGCGTCGCATCCAACGCTCATCAATTATGCGTTGCTCCTTACCAGAGTTTTTTGATGCGACCTTATCTTTCGTCATTTCTTACTAATTATTCCCACTCAATCGTCGCTGGCGGCTTAGAGCTGACATCGTATGCGACACGCGAAATATGCTCGATCTCGTTAATAATTCGATTCGATACCGTCTCTAGTAATTCATAAGGCAAGTGCGCCCAACGAGCGGTCATGAAGTCAATTGTTTCAACGGCACGTAACGAAACAACCCATTCATAACGACGACCATCCCCTACAACACCCACCGACTTAACCGGCAAGAAGACAACAAATGCCTGTGATGTTTTGTGATACCAGTCTGCCTTATGAAGTTCTTCCAGGAAGATAGCGTCGGCTTCGCGCAAAACTTCTGCATATTCTTTCTTCACTTCCCCCAAAATACGAACACCTAGGCCAGGCCCTGGGAAGGGGTGGCGATACACCATGTCGTAAGGCAGACCTAGCTCTAAGCCCATCTTACGAACTTCGTCTTTGAATAGCTCGCGTAAAGGTTCAACTAAGTCCATCTTCATATCGTCTGGTAAGCCACCTACGTTGTGGTGAGACTTAATAACATGCGCCTTACCCGTTTTCGCTGCAGCAGATTCGATGACATCCGGGTAAATAGTACCCTGGGCCAAGAAGTCAACGTCTTGAATCTTGGTTGCTTCTTCATCGAAGACTTCAATAAAGGTATTACCAATGATTTTTCGCTTTTTCTCGGGATCAGAAACACCTTCTAACTTACCCAAGAATAAGTCTTCAGCATCAGCACGAATGACTTTGACGCCCATGTTTTCGGCGAACATCTCCATCACCATGTCGCCTTCGTTCTTACGTAACAAGCCGTTATCGACAAAAACACAGGTTAACTGATCACCAATGGCTTTATGCAATAGCGCCGCAACCACTGAAGAATCAACACCTCCAGATAGACCTAGCAAGACCTTCTTATCACCCACTTGGGCACGAACTCGTTCAATCTGATCTTCAATAATCTTTGCTGGCGTCCAAAGTGATTCACAACCACAAATATCTTTTACAAAGTGACTTAAAATACGCTCACCCTGCAGGGTATGCGTTACTTCAGGGTGGAACTGGATACCAAAGAAATTCTTCTCTGCACAGTACATACCAGCAATAGGGCAAGATTCAGTTGAGGCCATCAACTCAAAACCTTCAGGCATCGCAGTAACTTTATCACCGTGGCTCATCCATACATCTAATAAGCGGTTTGCACCTTCAATGTGATCTGCAATATCTTTGAACAAAGCACTATCACCTTCAGATTTAATCTGGGCATAACCAAACTCTCGTACATCAGAGCTTTCAACCTTGCCGCCTAATTGTTCGGCCATAGTCTGCATGCCATAACAGATCCCTAAAACCGGCACACCCAAGCTATAAACAACTTCTGGTGCACGTGGAGAACCAGGCTCAGGCACAGACTCAGGCCCCCCCGCTAAGACAATACCCGTCGGCTTGTATTCACGGATCTCGGCTTCGTCCATATCCCAGGCACGAATCTCTGAGAAAACGCCCAGTTCACGCACTCGACGTGCGATTAACTGAGTGTACTGTGAACCAAAATCTAAAATTAGAATACGCTGTGCGTGAATATCTTGACGGTCTGTCATGGGATTAAATCAACCTCTTAGAAAGACAAAACGGGGCTCTACTAGAAGATGCCCCGCATAATATAAATAAAACTTAAAAAGTACTTAAAGCCTAGCCAACACGATAGTTAGGTGCTTCCTTGGTGATGGTCACATCGTGAACGTGGCTTTCTTTCATGCCCGCTGCGGTAATCTTGGTAAACTGCGGTACCGTGCGCATCGTTTCAATATCGCCACTACCTGTGTAGCCCATGCTAGAACGAAGCCCACCCATTAACTGGTGAATGATTGCAGTCATCGGCCCCTTACACGCTACACGACCTTCAATACCTTCAGGTACTAACTTGTCGACGCCAGATTTAATGTCCTGGAAGTAGCGATCACTAGAGCCTTGAGACTGGCCCATTGCTCCTAAAGAACCCATTCCCCGATAAGCCTTATAGCTTCGACCTTGGAATAATTCGATTTCACCAGGGGCTTCATCAGTACCGGCTAGCAAACTACCGATCATAATACTGTTTGCGCCAGCTACAATCGCTTTTGCAATATCACCAGAGAAACGGATACCACCATCAGCGATAACAGGCACATCAAGCTCTTTCAAAGCTGCACTAACATTAGCCACCGCAGAAACCTGAGGAACACCAATACCAGCCACAATTCGTGTCGTACAAATTGAGCCCGGGCCAATTCCGACTTTAACCGCATCTGCACCTGCTTCAGCCAATGCTATCGCCGCTTCAGCTGTTGCGATGTTACCACCAACCACTTGCACCTGCGGGTAGTTTTCTTTTACCCAGCGAACACGGTCAATAACGCCTTTAGAGTGTCCGTGTGCCGTATCGACAACAATCACGTCAACACCTGCCTGCACCAATGCATCAACGCGCTCTTCAGTGCCAGCACCCGTACCCACAGCAGCACCAACTCTGAGCTGTCCTGCTTCATCTTTACAAGCATTTGGATAGTCTTGCGACTTTTGGATATCTTTAACCGTTACAAGGCCGGTTAGTTCGAAACTATCGTTAACCACTAATACTTTTTCGATTCTGTGCTTATGCAGCAACTCGCGAATTTCGTCTGAAGTAGCGCCTTCTTTTACGGTCACCAGCTTATCTTTAGGTGTCATGATACTTGAGACTTTAGTATCCAAACTGCCTTCAAAGCGGATGTCACGGCCAGTGACAATACCGACCAAGTCTTTACCGTCAACAACCGGTAAACCTGAAATTTTGTTAGCTGCCGTCAGCTCTAACACTTCTCGTACCGTCATATTTGAAGCAACGGTAATAGGGTCTTTCACTACACCACTTTCAAATTTCTTAACAGCACGAACGGTTGCCGCCTGCTGCTCAGCGGTCATGTTTTTGTGAATGATACCAATGCCACCTTCCTGCGCCATGGCAATTGCCAAAGGAGCTTCAGTCACCGTATCCATCGCGGCAGATACCAGAGGAACATTCAAGGTGATGCCTTTCGTCAGGCGAGTTTTAAGAGAAACTTCGTTAGGAAGAACTTCGGAATAACCAGGAATCAAGAGAACGTCATCAAACGTCAGTGCGTCATGTGCGATCCGCAACATATGGGCCAACCTTTATGTCCAGATAAAACGCGGAATTATAATGCTTGAGGGGCTCTCCTTACAAGCATAATTGTAAATACCGCCAAAGCATTTTAAACTCGCCTCAACTTATCACCCAAATATGACATCGCAATGACTTACGCAGACTTCCCTTCCGACCCCAGTATTCCTGAGCATACACCTGCTAAACCCAAGGCACTGAGTGTCAGCGAACTTAACCGTCAAGTTAAACGAATGCTTGAAGTCAGCTACGCTCAAACCTGGGTAAGCGGAGAGATTACCGGGCTCTCAAGACCGCGCTCCGGCCATTGGTATTTCACGCTAAAAGACGACAAGGCCCAAATCCGCTGCGCCATGTTTAAAGGCTATAACCAACGCTTAAAGTTTATCCCCAAGGAAGGTGACCAGATAATTGTTCGAGCCAAAGTGAGCTTGTACGAAGGTCGCGGCGATTACCAACTTATCGTTGAAGGCATGGAACCGGCGGGTATTGGGCAACTACAAGCCGCTTTTGAAGCACTAAAGCTTAAACTGGCTGGCGAAGGACTGTTTGACCAGCAGCATAAAAAATCTATACCACAAATCCCCAAAAAAGCAGCCGTGATAACCTCTCAAAGCGGTGCCGTCATTCATGACATCATTTCAGTGACGCAGCGTCGCTTCCCTGCACTAGAGATCATTTTGCTACCCGTTCAGGTTCAAGGGGAAGGCTCAGCACAACAAATTGCCGACGCTATCGCTTACTGCAACAGCCACAACCTTGCAGATGTGTTAATTGCTGGGCGAGGAGGCGGGTCTCTAGAGGATTTATGGAGTTTTAATGAAGAAGTCGTCGCACGTGCTATTTTTGACAGCGAACTACCTATCATTAGCGCCGTTGGTCATGAAGTAGACTTTACGATTGCCGACCTGGTAGCAGACTACCGGGCACCAACGCCATCAGCAGCCGCAGAACACATTACGCCCGACCAATACGAATTAATGCAAAACCTGGATCAACAACAACGGCGCCTGGAGTTTTTGATCAACAATCGATTCAAACAACTCAGCCAAAGCATCGATGCCTTACAAAAACGACTAAGACATCCTGGCGATGCCCTTCAAGAAAAGGGTTTACGCCTTGAAGAACTTCAAGAGCGCATTAAACGGGCACTATCAAACACTATTGAAAATAAATCTGGAAGTCTGAATATACTTCAGCACCGCTTACTCAGATATAACCCTCAAGCGAAGCTTGAACAAAGCGCAGCAACACTAAACAACGCTTACGACAAACTAGTACAAGCGCAGCATGCAAACCTGGAACAACAGCAACACAGACTGGCGATTCTAGCCCAGACACTGCACACGGCAAGCCCTCTTGCAACCTTAGGGCGCGGCTATGCCATATTAAAGTCCGATAAACAGAAAGTTCAAACCCAGTGCAGCGACTTCAAGGCGGGAGACAAAATCAGTGCCACACTAAAAGATGGGATTGTCCATTGTACCGTCGACCAAAGTGTTCCAGAACTGGACTTATAACTCAGCCCAGCTTACTTCAAGGCTTGATAAATTTTCGCTAGATTGTACTGCATCATATCGAGATAGCTTGGCGCTAGCTCATGAGATAAGGCGCCCGAGATCAGTTCACCTCCAAAATTGACTCCCGTTTCCATTTGCACAACTTTGATAAGGCGATTGTCAGCGACATTTTCCTCGAAAATCGCCTTGACGCCAGAGCTCCGAACCTGACGAACTACTTGTGCAATTTGTGCTGCAGAAGCCTCTCCTCCCGTACTGATGCCTTGCAAGCTCCGCATTTTCAAACCATAATCTCGAGCCAAATAAGCAAAGGCATTGTGAGGAACAACCATTTGTCGTTGAGACGCAGGCAGAGCCAAAAACTTCTTCTCGTAAGCTTGGTTAAGCAAGTCTAATTCTTCAATATATGCCTGTGCATTCGTTTCATATTCTCCGGCATGCGGAGGGTCAACCTTCGCTAAGGCATTGGTGATATTGCGAATATATACTTTTGCAGCCTGCAAGCTATGCCAGGCATGCGGGTCAACCCTTCCAACCATCTTGGAAATATCATCATTTTCATCAAGAGAAGCGCTACTATGCTTATGCTCTTCTTCGCCATGATGACCATGACTATGTCGACGCAAATCCTTTCGCTCTCTGATCAAACGAACATTTTCTGTCGCTATCACAGTCAGGCCATTAAAATCTGCTGCTGCAACCAAGCGCGCTAACCACCCTTCAAAGCCCAAGCCATTCATTAACAACAAGTCAGCTTTAGATAAATGCTTAACATTTTGAGGTGAAGGGCGGTAAACATGTGCATCTTCCCCCCAGTCTACCAAGGTAGATACGGATACATGATCTCCTCCCACCGCCTTAGCCATATCAGCCAAAACACTGAAGGTCGCTACTAACTGTAAACTGGCTCCCGCACCGCTCTCTTCCCGTTCAGCCATTACATTCATTGAAAGGCATAGCAAAAATATCGAGAGCAAAGCTCTACGACTGCTAGACTTGTACCTAATGTTACTTTGCATACTTAACCTCAATAGGGTTTCTGTTGAAATTTTGCCGGTTAGGAAAACAGTTATATGAAGCTGTTTTATAGAATTTCACTTTCTGTTGACAAAATGGAACATACTTCCTGTAGAAAAATCTCTAAACTGCGCGCATATTAAGAGGATCACTATTCAATGTTCAACGTTTTTTCAATAAATAGCGCATCTAAAGTACTGACATATTTTTTAATATCACTATTACTTAGCGCTTGCAGCGGCGGTAGCAGCTCAGGAAAACAGACCAATAATACGCCTTCACTTCAGAGTCTCTCATTATCAACACCACCAACAACAATGATATCTGGCGAAACCTTTCAAGCCAGTGTGACCGGTTTATACACCGACGACTCAAGTTTTGACTTAAGTAGCGACGCTGGCTGGAGCTCTAGTGACACGAATATCCTGACAGTGTCAGACAGTGGCCTGATTACGGCAATCAATGCTGGTAGTACTACGATTACAGCGGCTTTTTCTGGAGAATCAGCCAGTTTCAGCATAAACGTAATTGCTTTAAGCAGCATTGCGATGAGCATCATTCCCGACGATCTTGAGGTCGGCGACAGTGTGCAATTAAGTGCTAACGGAACCTACACCGATTCATCAAGCGAAGACATCAGTAACGATGTTATCTGGGCCTCTAGTAATAACACTGCTATCAGCATAAGTGCCACAGGCCTGTTATCGGTAAACACCGCTGGCAGTGCAACGATCTCTATCGAACACAATGATTTGCTAGATCAACAAGACGTGGAGGTTGTCGTTCTTTATAGTGTTAGCATTACCACCTTGCCTTCCGACATCGAAGTCGGCAGCATCCAGCAGCTGGTAGCAAACGCGCACTACTCAAATAGTACAACAAGTATTATCACCTCAGCCGCTAACTGGAGTTCCTCTGATCCGAGCATTTTGCATATCTCCAACGAAGGCTTACTTACCGCACTAGCACCTGGTGACGCAACCATTACAGCCAGTTATGAGGGTGAGCACGCTTCAAGTACGTCTACTGCATACACATTGAGTTCACTTAGCATAACACCCGCCGCGTTGACACTGGCAATTGCTTCATCTCACACTCTCACGGCAACCGGAATTTATACGAACAACACCACAAGCGACCTTAGTCCTGAGACTTCTTGGCAATCGAGCAATAACAACATCGCCACAGTCGATGAAAATGGCTTGGTAGTCGCTGTCAGCGCTGGCAATACCAATGTCACAGCAAGTATTGGCGACATCAACACAAGTCTGGAGCTAACGGTTTCTCCTGCTACATTGCATTCTATTTCAATTGATTTACCCGACACTCTAATTGCCGGACTCACTACTGCTTTATCAGCGACTGGCACCTATTCCGATGGCAGCACCCAAAACATTACCGCTGAAGTAACATGGCAAACTAGCGATATCAGCCTTGCCAGTATCGATAATGAGCTTATTACCGCCATTCAAAGTGGGGAGGTGCAAGTCAGCGCTATTAAAGGCTCTACAACTGGGTTAAAAAACATTGTTATCAGCCCGGCTCAAATCGACAGTCTGGTTTTGACCCCGCCATTGATCACACTAGCGAAAGGAACTCAAAGCGAGGTAAACGTCACCGCCATTTTTACTGATCAAAGCCACCAAGATGTTACTAGCCAAGTCAATTGGAGCGCTGACTCTCCTGAAATAATCTCAATTGAAGCGGGCTCATCACTTGTTAGCGGACTGGATATCGGCAGCTCAAGCCTGAGTGCTGAGCTAGATGGCCATAATGCTGCCAGTACGGTTACGGTAAGCAATGCAGTACTAAGCAATATAAGTATTCTTCCTATTAACAGCTCCCTACCAAAGGGGCTAAGCCAAAGTTTCAGTGCTCAAGGAACATACAGTGACGGCTCAGTTCAGGACATCACCGAACAGGTAACCTGGACATCGAGCGACTCGGCAATAGGCTCTATTTCAAACGCTGCGCTATCTGAAGGTTTAGTCAATGGACTAGAACTGGGATTCGTAAACATTTCCGCCACCCTGGATGATATTAGTATATCGACTAGTCTAAGCATTCAAGACGCCGTATTAACCGCAATTGAAGTTCAGCCAGGAAATATCAGCCTAGCTAACGGGCTTCAAATACAAGCCATTGCTTTAGGCTCCTATTCTGATGGAGAACAAATTGATATCAGTAAAGAGGCCAACTGGAACACAAGCTCTAGTACTGTTGCAAGCGTAGAAAGCCCTAGCGCTCCGGTTATCAGCGCTAATGCAGAAGGCGAAGCCCTGATCTCTGCCGAACTAGAAGGAATCAGTGGTATTAGTTTAGTGACAGTAACAAGTGCGACACTTCAATCAATATCACTGACGAGCGATAACACAAGTATTCCGGCTGGGTTTACAGAACAAGTCAAAGCAAGTGGCTTATATACCGATGCATCGACTAAAGACATCACCCACCTCGTCACCTGGCAAAGCGAAGACAATCAACTTATTACTGTCGACAATAATGTAGATAGCCCAGGACTAATTCGTACCGTTGCCCCCGGTAGTACACGTGTCAGCGCCAGCTTTGAAGGCCTATCGTCCAGCGCAACCTTCACAGTGACGGACGCAATACTAAGTTCTATTGCTATTACCAGCCCTGCTAGCGCGATAAACGTTAACGATGAACTGCAACTGAGTGCCATTGCAGACTACTCCGATAACAGCAGCAAAGATCTCACCCAAGAAGTAAGCTGGATAATCAGTGACAATGATGTTGTATCTATCGAGACGGCATCGAATGACTACTTTTCTAATCAAAGCGGTTTGCTAAAAGCTCTGTCAGCCGGCACCAGCGATATATCTGCCCAGTTACTAAACAGCTCAGGAGAACTTATAAGCTCTAACACTCTGAGCCTCACAATCTCGGAAGACCCTAACGCTACTAAAGCGATATCACTGTCACTGACTCCAAACGTTATTCTAAACAACGGTATTGATAGCTCTATTGTGTCCGCGACTTTAAGCCCTAACTCGGCTAGCGGAGCAATTCCAGATAACACTGAAGTGAGTTTTAGTATCACTGATAATGGCACCACACATATCGAAACGGCTTATACCAGTAATGGCGTCGCTCAAATTACCCTAAGCTCTGAGAATATTGGTCTGATATCAATTGAGGCTTCGAGCAATCAAATTCATAGTTCGTCAGCAATATACAGTACAAATGATTTCAGAAATGTCATCGTAAGCTACGCAGAAGCAGAAGTATTATATGATGCAGAAAACGAGGTCTTAAAATCTGGCAGCACTTTACTAACACTTGTCCGAAACCTATCAAATCGCGACTTCGATCTACCATTAATTGCTGTTATGACTGGCAATCCAGACCCTCAAATACATTTACCTGAATCACCTTTTGACACATCCCTTCTAACAGGAGATCAAGTTTTATCGGGAGGAGAAACAAACGCATTTGGCTACGCCCTATCTGAAGACGTCAGCGGCAGCATTTTTTATATCCTTTATGCATTAAGTGACGACACAACAAATACAGATTTTATAAGCGGTTCTGTATTCAGCTTCCAGTAAACGCCCCTCCCGACAAGAAACGAACCACTCACCACGAGTCTGGTTCGTTTCTCGCCCAGCAACTAATCCAGCGCAGTTTTCGCACCAATACAGTGCCGAACTTCCCCTCCTAAATATTAAGCACTTTTTCTTAAATGGCCTATGCTGAAATAGATTGCGGCTGACAAGTAGTTGCGTCTTCACCACACTAAAAATGTCAGTAACGACGAACTAAAATAGCAATAATAGGAAACAACCATGTCCATCTCTCGAAAAGTTCTCCTCGGATCACTTTCAGTGTCCGTTGTTTCGGTACTATTAACCGCTCTGATTACAGCAGGTGTTGGATTTAATATTGCCGAAAGCGTTATTGAAAACGAAGCACGGAAAGCGCTCATCACACAGCGAGAATCCCAGAAGGACTTTATTCACAGCTACCTACAGACTATCAAACATGAGCTTAAAGCTTTCTCTGCAAGCCATAGTGTCGTCGACTCAGCTGAAGGCTTCATCGCTAGCTATGATGATTTTCCTAAAACCGTCAGTAGCAACGAAATATCTGACAAGTTAGAAGATTATTACACCGGGCAATTTGGTGCCACCTATGCCGAGAGCAATCCAGGCTCTTCATTATCTCCCGGCAATTTACTTAACAGCATTAGCGATAAAGCCCGTTTAATGCAATATCACTTCATTGCAGACAACGCTAACCCCTTAGGTCAAAAAGATGCCTTAGACTCACTCGACTTTAGCTCCGATTACAATGAGGTACACAAAGAGTATCACCCGGAGTTTAGAAAGCACCTTAACGAATTCCAATATTACGACATCTTTTTGATCGATATTGACTCAGGCGAGATTATTTACTCCGTTTTCAAAGAGCTCGATTACGCCACCTCTTTACTTACCGGGCCTTATAAAAATAGTGACTTAGCTAAAGTCTATAAAGAAGCTGCCAACGCAAGTGACCCTGACCACATAGCCTTTACTTCTTTTCAGTCTTATACGCCATCTTATGAAGCTCCTGCCTCCTTTATGGCAAGCCCTGTGGTAAATAAACAAGGTGAGAAAATCGCCGTTTTGGCTTTTCAAATGCCTATCGATGAGCTGAACCGAATCATGACCCATAACGAACAATGGGAAAAGTCTGGTATGGGCTATTCAGGCGAAACTTACCTGGTTTCTCAAGAATTCAAAGCTCAGAGCAAGAGCCGCTTCTTGGTTGAAGACAAAGAGAACTTCTTAAGCGCGCTTAAAGAGAGTGGCGTAAACGAGAAGACGCTTAAGCAAATTGATCTTAAAAACACCAACATTGGCTTCCAAGAAATCCGTACTCCCGGTGTAGAGAAAGCCTTACGGGGCGAAAGTGGCTTTGATATCTTTCCAGACTACCGAGGCGAAGAAGTTCTCTCTGCTTATGGTCCTCTAGAGTTTGAAGGTAGCCGATTCGCACTGCTATCAGAAGTCGACTACGCTGAAGCGCATGCTTTTGCAGGGGATATGATTCGCTCCTTTGCCATATCGGTATTCATTATTGCTGCCATTATTCTGTCTATCGTTGCTTATATCGCTTGGGCATTTTCCAAATCTCTTTCTACTCGCCTCAATACCGCTGTCGAAGTTTCCAATGCCGTTGCCAAAGGCGAAAGAGTTCATATCGAACAAAGCTCTCAGCAAGATGAAATCAGCGACCTAATGAGCGCTCTAGATCGCATGCAAACAGAATTGATTGGCGAATTCGAGCGCCGAGCAGAAGAAACCAGCCGTGTGACTAGCGCCCTGAAAGTTGCCAATACCAACCTGATGATGGCAGATAATGACCTTAACATCATCTACCTCAATAATGCGGTCGAAAAAATGTTTAAGGATGCTGAGTCAGACCTTCGCAAAGACTTACCTAAGTTCTCTGCCGATAACTTGATGGGTGTAAATATTGATGTTTTCCACAAGAATCCGGCTCATCAAAGACAGTTACTAGCCAGCTTAACGCAAAGCTATGAAAGTACTGCCAAAGTCGGTGGCCGCAGCTTCAGAATTGTTGCCAACCCTGTTGAAAGCGAGAACGGCAACCGTTTAGGTACTGTTGTTGAATGGGTAGACGAAACAGAGATGCTCGCCAAGCAAGCGCAGGAAAGACAAGAGGCTGCTGAAAATGTACGCCTGAAACAAGCTCTTGATAACGTAAGTGCTAACGTAATGGTTGCAGACGCCGAGCGAAACATCGTCTATATGAATGATGCCGTACTTGAAACACTTAAAATCGCGGAAGAAGATATTCAACAAGTACTTCCACAGTTTGATGCCAACAATTTACTTGGGCAATCAATTGATATCTTCCATAAAAACCCAAGCCATCAGAAAGAGCTACTAGAGAATCTAAGCGCTCAACACAAAGCCAATATTCAAGTTGGTCGACGCCATATGGAGCTATCAGTCAACCCGGTTAAGACCGAGTCCGGTGACCGTGTCGGTACAGTTGTTGAATGGAAGGATAACACTGAAGCATTGATAAAACGTGAGAATGAGTTACGCGTAGCAAACGAGAATGCTCGCTTAAAAGAAGCATTGGAGAATGTCAGCGCCAATGTGATGGTCGCCGATTATGATCGTACCATTGTCTATATGAACCCTGCGGTCATCAAAACACTCAAAAATGCAGAAGCGGCAATTAAATCAGCCCTACCCAACTTCGATACCGATAACTTATTGGGCCAGAGTATTGACCAATTCCATAAGAACCCGAACCATCAAATCAATGTGCTTGATAACTTGAGCGGCGAACACCAGGCTCATATCGAAGTCGGTGGCCGCCACATGGAGTTGCGCGTTAATGCCGTTGCGAATGAAGCTAAAGAGCGCATCGGAACAGTCGTTGAATGGTTCGACCGTACCAATGAGGTCATGATTCAGCAAGAAGTTGATAACATCGTAAACGCTGCAAGAGCTGGTGACTTGTCTCAGCGAATCGCTATAGCCGGTAAGGAAGGCTTCTTCAAGCAATTGAGTACAGGACTAAATGACGTACTCGATAATACCGACACCTTCATTTCTGATATGAGCAAGCTCTTTGAAGAAATGGCTGAAGGTAATTTGAGTCAGGCACTCTCTACTAATTACCAGGGTGATTTTGAGAATATCGCTAACAATGCTAATGCCACGCTTAGCAAATTGAGTTCTGTTCTAAGTGAAATCATGGGCATATCAAGCTCTGTAAATGAGTCCGCTAATGAGATCTCACAAGGCAGCGTCGACCTAAGCAACCGAACAGAAAGCCAGGCCAGCTCTCTGGAAGAAACCGCTGCCAGCATGGAAGAAATTACCAGTACGGTGAAAGAAAGCGAGAAGAACTCAGACGATGCAAACTACGAAGCTAACGATGCTCGTGTGAAAGCCGAGTCAGGCGGACAAGTTGTTAATCAGGCGGTTGAGGCGATGAAAGAAATTTCTGAATCCAGCAACAAGATTAATGACATTATCGGCGTCATTGATGAGATAGCTTTCCAAACTAACTTATTGGCACTTAACGCAGCTGTGGAAGCCGCAAGGGCAGGTGAACACGGACGTGGTTTTGCAGTGGTGGCAGGTGAAGTTCGAACCTTGTCCCAACGCTCCGCCAGTGCCGCGAAAGAGATCAAAGACCTTATTCGCGACAGTGTCAATAAAGTCGAGTCAGGCTCAATGTTAGTCAATCAGACAGGTGAAACCTTAAATGGCATCGTCCACTCCGTAGAGCAAGTTGCACGCCGTATAGAAAGCGTCAATGTTGCTGCCAAAGAACAATCTAACGGAATTGGACAGATCAACCAGGCCATTTCGCAAATGGATGAGATGACACAACAAAACGCAGCCTTGGTTGAAGAAACTGCCGCTGCGTCAAGGTCTATGAGTGACCAGGCGAGTAAGATGCAACAATTGGTTCGTTTCTTCAGAACCTAGTCTGTCTGTGGCATAATTCGCAGCCTAAACCGAAAGGGGAGTCATTTGACTCCCCTTTTTTTGCACCAAAGTCTCAAACCTAGATAAAAACGAACCACTATATGTCAGCACAAACGAACGATATTCTTCAACAAGAACTACTTAGCAATCTATCTCGCTACCAAGATAGAGCGGCTCGCGTTTTCCATGGCAGAGGTAAATACTTTGAAGCGCTAAGCAGTCTGAATATTGAGTGGTACCCGCCCTATTTATTTGTGCAAAACTTTTCAGAAAGTCTTAGTGATGATATCGCCGCAAGTCTCAAAAAAGTATTTGACAACAATCTGTATATTTCAGCGATCATCATACAAACACGCAGTTGGCCTGAGTTAGAAACATCTATTCTCTACCAACGAAGCGAGTGTGAACTCCCGATTGAGCATACCGCTAAACTGAGCGACAAGCTTAAAAGCCATGTGAGCCTAGGAAAAAACCGAAACACCGGCGTGTTCCTGGATATGCGTGCAGGTTGGCAATGGGTTGAAGAAAATGCACAGGACAAGTCTGTGTTGAACCTGTTCTCTTATACCAGCATATTTTCCTTGTTTGCCCTAGAAGGTGGCGCCAAGAAAGTTATTAATATGGATATGTCTGCTGGCGCACTCCGAACAGCTCAGCGTAATCATAATCTCAACGGAATCAGTCAGGGTAAAGCGAATTTTGTAAAACGGGATATATTGAAGTCACGCAAACAATTTTCTTCTTACGGCCCCTTTGACTTGATTATTACCGATCCCCCGCCCTACCAAAAAAAGGCCTTTCGAGGCTGGCAGGACTACAAGCGACTACTTGGCTGGTGCAAGGATTGCCTGAACGAGAATGGCACTTTACTTGTCAGTCTCAACAATCCGCATGTTACACATCAGCAGTTTAAAGATGAACTGGGCGACTGTTTCCCAGAAACCAAAGAAATGACCATCATAGATAGCTGTGCAGAGATCAAAGAAAACGACCCTAGCAAAGGCTTAAAACTCATTGCAGTGAGCTTATAATATAGAGAGGGCAAATCACCTAAACTGAGTCAGCTATTCTTCTATTACATCGATGGTGTAAGAAAGGAAGCGCTCTCCTTCACCGGCCCCGGATTTCAATATCACGGTAAAGCCAATAAATAAGTCTTCGCCACTGCCAGGAGAAGGCAAACCTGTAACGGGAGGTTTTTTATACGTGACGCCCTGATACTTCAGCTTAAAGTTCTTTAGCACAATCTTAGGATCGTCCTCAGTACTCATCACATCAATCGTAATTGACTGCTCAGTATCGCTAGAGATTCTATAGTGACCCGATACCGCATGACCGCCGACAATATCAGCATTGGTCGCAGCAGCTAAGTTTCCGTTTGGCTTTAAGACTATTTTCTTACGTGCATCAGGTATTAAAGCTAAAGGTAATTCTGCCTGCTGCAGTTCTTCAATTATGACCTTTGCTTTTCGGTATTTAACTGTTTGTTAGATGGTTTATTATTGCGCCAGCAATAATAAACCATCTAACAAACACTGACCGAAAACGTTATACGAACCAACATGAAACAGCGAAACAAATCTAGCCTTTGGCTTTTCAAGAATACATTATTAATTCTACTTACCGCACTCATCTCATTCCAAGTCTCTGCCGGACTTGTTCTTAACCCTCAGCGCATCGTGTTACAAGACAGAGAAAGAAGTGCAAGCTTGGACTTACTAAACACTGATTATAAAGCAGGACGATACCAAATATACTTCGAGCACAAGTATATGAAAGAAGACGGCAGTATCGTTGATATAGAAAACCCAGAAGAAGGTGGGCCCTATGCAGGCGATATGATTCGTTACTCCCCTCGCCGAGTTGATATTCCTGCCGGTGGATCTCAAACAATTCGTGTCGCCGCTCGACGCCCTAAAGGTTTGGCAGAAGGGGAATATCTATCTCACCTGGTACTTAAACAGATCCCGCAAAAAGCTGACGCGAACTCTCCGGCTACCCCAAAGAACGATGAAGATATCCAACTAAACCTTGCCGTTCAGCCAGTATTAAAACTAGCAATCCCCGTAATCGTTAGAAAAGGCGCTTCTACGACCACGGCAAGCATCTCTGACATTCAGCCAATCGTGCAAAACGAGCAAGTAGAAGAGCTCCACTTCTCGCTTCATCGCCAAGGAAATTTTTCTCTCTATGGGAACGTGGAACTATATGAGAAGAACGGTGAGCAACTTGGCTCCCGCGTAGGCTTTATTCGAGGTATCGCTTTATATACTCCAACTTTAAAACGACTAGTCAAAGTCCGCTTAAGCCAAGCGGCATCATTAACTGGAAAAGAATATCTTCTACGCTTTACTGAGGACGAAAAGTTTGGTGGCAGCAATGTCATCGAGCAAACGATAACATTCTAGACACCTGGCAGACTCTTATAACGTAAGATGGATTTTACCTAATATGCCACGCTATGCCGGCCTCTCGATTTTTCTCGTTTACTTAGCTGTATGGGAGCATGCTTTTGCAGAGCTCCCTCCAGAACCTGTTGAGTTGGCAGAGGATAATATACTGATCGTACAATTAAGTTACGATCAGCTATTACTCGAATAATCTCTTTTCGTCTATCAAACACCCGAGAATACATTTATTCCCGTACAAGGGTTGATAGATTCTCTGGATTTTCCTCTAACGCTAAATTTGGATTCGCTGTCGCTTGATGGCTGGTTTATTTCAGAAGACCGAAACTTTTCTCTCGACATCAATCAGAAAAGTGTTTTTCTCAAAGGCGAACGCCAAACCTGGCCAAAAGATTTTCAGTATGCACTTGATGGTTTTGATTTATATATTAATTTAAAAAGCATCGAGCGATGGTTCGACCTCAGCTTACTGCTGGATGTATCGCAACTTGAACTTAAACTATCGTCCTCAAGTCCACTACCAATCGTGACACAAAAGCTGCGAGCCCAGAAAAGAGCCAAGCTAAAGCCACAAGCTAAAGCTCAAACGGCTCACGACTACCTTCCCAATGAATACGACTGGCTTGGTTCCCCTTCGTTTGATATTGAGTTTTCACACAGTGCTGAGCGCTTTGAGAAATATAACGATCTGACGGGCAGGTATGAGGCAGATATCAGCCAATACAGTTCGGCTACTGTTCAGGGTGTCATGGATATTCTGAAACACTCTCTACAAACCAGTTACGTTAACCAAGATGGGGCTCAAGACCTTAGACTTACCTTTAGCAAAGCGGCAAGCGGGCCAGAGCAACGATTATTTCTGGGTATCGATCAATATAAGTTTGGTGACGTAAACAGTCATTCCAGTGCTTTGCTTTCCGGCTCCGTTAGTGGCAGCGGTGTCCACTTAAAGCGCGGTAGCAATGCACTCCAAGAACAAAGCAGTGACCTACTTCTAGAAGGCGATGCACCGCCGGGCTGGGAAGTTGAGCTTTATCGAAATGGCGCTTTAATTGACTTCACAAGCACATCTAGCAATGGCCAATATCGCTTTGACAAAATTTCTACCTATTTAGGAGAGAACATCTTTGATATTCGTATCTATGGGCCCCAGGGACAATATCGAAGCGAACAGAAAAAAATCACGGTCGGAGGTCAAATGCTGGCCAAAGGTTTGTGGGACTTTCAACTCTATGCTCTAAATAGAAACCAGCGCCTGCTTAGCCTTGAGGAAGAGGAGCTTGACGAGTCCTCATCTTTTTTTATGTCTGAATTTAACGCAGGGCTTAACGACTATCTCACCATTCAAGGTGCCCTCAGCCGCTTTACCCCCATAGACAACGAGATAGAACATCTCTATACAAGCTTGGGCTTTTTCGCTTCGCTTGGTGGAGGTTTTGGACAATTGAAATATGTCTCTGACCAGCAAAGCGGCCACGCATGGTCACTTGCATACAAGACCCGCTTGCTTAATACCAATATCAACTTTGATTTAGAAAAATATACAGACTTCATTAGTGATAAGAACCCGGATGGGAAACTGGAGCTGGATAGCAAACTACGAATCAATGGTCTTTGGGCAGATATCTGGTCACAAGATATATCCTACGACCTGGAGCTTCAACATGCTCAATATGCTAATGCACAGGAACAATGGCAACTTTCTAAACGCTTAAGCACACGCATTGGTCAGACCCAAATTGCCAATCTAATCAATTACTCACACAATAATATAGATGACGTGGAAGACTCTCTTATCACCACGTTAAGCGCAACCAGGCGCTGGCATAGCTGGAGACTCAAGACCGAAGCTAACTATAAAATATTACCGAAAGGTGTTCTGGACTCCATCCAATCGAGTGCCAACTATCAAGCAAGTAAACGGGTAAGTTATCAAGCCTCGTTAGGCTACATTCTATCGGAAGAAGACACATACAGCTTCGACAATATGATCAGCTGGCGTCTGGACAAATACTCGTTTTCTCTTTCTGCCGGATTTGATACACAAGACCATCAAAGTATTGGCTTAAGCATTAGCTCTGCCCTTGCCTACGACAAACCTCATAATAGCCTCTACCTTAGTCCTGAAAGTGTGGCCTCTAGTGCCAGCGTGCTCGCACACACATATTTGGATCACAACAATAACGGTAGGTTTGATGAACAGGACAGCCCTCTTC
>NZ_LWGG01000899.1:0-1916 GCF_001635365.1 Oleiphilus sp. HI0128
ATTGACGACTGCGCCTTAAGCGTACGAGAAGTCCGTGCCGGCGATACGCGGCTCATCGCTTATGTTGTATGGAAGAATAGCCCGATTAGTCTCAGTGAACTTCGTGAGCACCTGCGACAGCAATTGCCCCCTTACATGGTGCCGCAGCACCTTGAAGCACTCGGGGAGTTACCACGCACCCTTAACAACAAGCTTGATCGAAAGGCTTTAGAAAGCCTCCCTTTATCAGAATCAAGCTCGTTAGGCAAAGAAGAAGTACGGGCCGCTACTACAGCGACTGAACTTAAGTTACTGAGCATCTGGCAAGAAGTCATCAATAAACCCATATCTAACATCAATGAAAACTTCTTCGACCTAGGTGGGCATTCTTTGCTCATTGCACAAATCATCCACCGTGTTGAAATGGATATGTCGGTGCAATTGAAGTTCAGTGACCTCTACGAGTTTGCAGACATCGAGTCTTTAGCTAAAAAAATAGATCAATCGCAGCACACAGAACAATCAACCATAACAAAGCGTTCAGAGAATGAACCAGCCTTATTAACCCTTGCCCAACAAAGGCTTTGGTACCTGAATCAACTGGAAGGAAGCAGTACTGCCTATAACCTTCCCTCTGCATTCAGACTAAAAGGAAAACTCAATAAGCTTGCTTTAAATCAAGCTTTTCAAAACCTAATCAGTCGCCAAGAAGCGCTAAGCGCCGAAGTAATTGAAATTGATTCCCAGCCACATCAACGGCTTCGAAACATCAGTAATTTTGAACTAAGTGAAGTCTCTTTCGCAGATATAGATAAGCCAATTGAACGTGAGCTGGAACTCAAAAAACGCCTGACCGTTTTACAAAACCAGGTTTTCGATATCAATCACGATATTCTTTTTAAAGCAGAACTAATCATTCTTAGTGAAGAAGAGAGCATTTTGTTTTTTATGCCTCATCACATCATATTCGATGGTTGGTCTTTCGATTTATTTATACATGAGCTCAGTGAGAGTTATAACGCATACTGTTGCGGTATCAATGCTCAATTACCTGTACTCGATTACCAGTTTGCTGACTATGCGAATTGGTCACGACTCAACAGTTCACAAGAAGATGTAGAAAAGGATGTCAGCTATTGGGTAGAACACCTCCAAGGAGCTCCTAACCTTGATATGCCGCTTGATCGACCTCGTCCGGAAACTCAGGATATTCGCGGTGAGCAAGTTTCATTTGAGCTACCGAGTGACCTACTTTCCAGGCTTAACGGCTTAGCCCTAGAAAAAGACGTAACTTTATTTATGGTCATGATGGCCAGTTATTGTGCCTTGTTGGCAAAATATACCGACCAAGAAGACCTAGTCATTGCGACACCAATGGCTGACCGAACTAAGCCCGGCACTGAAGACCTGATTGGCTTTTTTGTTAACGCCTTAGTACTTCGCTTTAGACTGAGCCGAGAAATGCCATTCCTTGAGCTATTACAGCAGGTCAAGCAACAATGCCTAGAAGGTTTTGACCATATGAGAGCACCGTTCGAAAAGATCGTCGAACGCCTGAACCCTGAACGTGATATCAGTCGTGCTCCCATCTACCAAACCTCTATCACCTACCAAGACGTATCTAAACGCGAACAAGTCATGGGAAGTGGTGACCATACGATAAACATCAAGCAGTGTGAGATCCCTTCTCATGATTCACCACTCGACCTGAACATATGGTTTAAAAAACGCGGCGACTCACTCAGTGGAGCAATCGTCTATAGTACATCTCTCTTTACTGAAAAAACGATCCAAGGCTTTAGGGATCATTTTCTTACGATTCTCGGACAAATTGCACAAAACCCGATAACCAGGCTTTGCGATATAGAACTACTTAATCAAAGCTCAAGCAAGCAAGTGATGAGACAATGTATAGGACCTGCTCATGCTTGGCATGA
>NZ_LWGG01000900.1:0-2616 GCF_001635365.1 Oleiphilus sp. HI0128
GGTTATGATAAGGGCCGAGAAGAATTTATCCTGACATTAGAGAGCAACCTTAAAAAAATAGAAAACTATATATTAGCAGAAGAAGTACATACAGATGACGCAATAGCCCAGTCATATAACTGGTTTAACGAGAGCTTTCTGGAAGTTAAGCAAGAAAAGGATGGAGATAAAAAGCTACGGTTAATTGCTAACCTTGAAAATTATAAAAATAACAGAGCAAGACTTCGTGAGCTACTCAATTCTGATAACAAAAGCGTCATAAAGAAAGTTGAAAGCCACTTTAATATTATAGATGGAATAATTTCCGATCAGCTCATCCCAGAGAGAGAAAGGATTCTCAAAAGTAAAAATGCTTACCAAGAGCTTCAAAATTATATTTCTGAAACAACGAATCAAGCATTTGACCCTACAAAAGCTGAAGAGCTTGCTCAATTGATCACTAGCATAGAATTGAAAGATAACGCTTTAACCAGAATAGAAGAAAAGATGGCAGTCTTTGAAAAGTCTATGTGGAAGAGTCATTTAATAATAGTGACGATATTATGTATAGCCATAGGAACAATATTAGGCGTTATGCGTAAAACTCCAGTATTTTATGACTATGATGATGTAGCTTATTGTCTAGGTGTTGTAGCCATCCCTTTTGCAATGGAGTTCGTATGCAGGATGGTAGGAATTCACGGTAACCTACACTTGTTTTTAGTACTGGGACCAGCCGTCTTTATTATGCTGTACGTAATTCATAGAACTTGGAAAAGCGGTATTCGTTGGATGTTGCCGATTATTGTTCCGACTAAAATAGCCTGGGGTTCCCTGGTGGCTTTAGCTTTTTGGCAAACAATGAATCCTTCGGGTGATAAACGAGAACAAAGAAAAACAAATAGAGCCTTAGCAGTGTTCTTTTTAATGGTGGCAATTCCTTTGATATCTCGAGTAACCTATAAAAAGGAAGGCGAAATATTTTCTCCTGACATGATTCCCGTTCGAGGTTACCGCAGTTTCCCCATAATTAGTAATAGACTTAAGCGCATTGGATAAAGGAAATATTTATGCGACAAAATAATAGTGCAGCAGCACCTACAATCAAACTACTTATTTTATTTTATATTGTAGCTGTAGCGGGGGTCTTAATCGGCATTCTCGGTATAATTGCTTATATTACAATGTTAGTAGGTTTGCTATTTGATCGAGCTCAGGTCAGTCTACCAACTGAAAGCCAAATGGGACCTACTAAAGACGAGCTTGATAAAATTGATCATATCGAAGGTTCAATAAAAACCTATACAGCTAAAGCTTATAGAAATTTGGAACCTGTCGAACAACTTATTTTAAAGCTTCAAGAAAAAAAGGAAGAGCTTACATCTAAGGCTAATAGAATTAAGGAGGAAGCTATTTCCAATGGGGTTTCTACCAATAAAAACGGATCATTAAGCAAAAGGAGTAAGGCAGGGGTTGCGGCGACAGATAAAATAAAAGAGTTAAGGTTAGAAGAAGAAAAGCTAATAATCGAAATTGCAAAAGCTAGAAGTAAGAAGCAAATAACTTTGGATAAGCTCTCTTCATTAGTAGAAAAGCTAGAGGGTGAAATAAACAATATCAAAAAAGTAGTGCACCTCCGTTACGGTGATTATCTTGGAGAAATCGATAGTTACTTAAATATTTTGATCAAAAGAAAGTGTTTTGTCATCGGGACTTTTGCAGCCATAAGTATCTGGGTAGTATGTGTGGAAAACTTCAGGTCTGAGATGGTTGATGTTTCTGCATGGATTATGACTTATGCTCAACTCAGTGATCTTTGGTATATACCTAAAACATTTTTCTCAGATATTCTTATTCTGTCCGTTGGATTTTGGGGAACATTTTATTCTTCATTTTATGTATATTCAAAATTGGACGGCGAAATTCTACAAAAAAATAAACCTGAAATATTTTCTGTAGTAAGTCACCTATACAATGGGAACACTATAGAGAAATCCGTGTTAGGAAATTAGAGTAATTGTCGGCGAATAATGGAATTAAACCATAAATATCTAAGTGGTGACCTGACTGGTTTTACTGAATTGCCAGGTAAAATTGAATCGATCACAAAAGATAGTTTTGAGCTAGTTTACGGATCAGCTGAGGCATCAAAATACAAAGAAATCGTATATATTTGGGCCGCGTCAAAAGAAATCCCAAGACTAAGTGGGAAAAGCAGAATTTTATACATTGGCCAAACTAAGAACTCGATAAAGAGTCGGTACTATAAATATGCAAACCTGCACTCAACATCTAAAGCAAACAACCTTAAGTTTAACCATATAGTTTCTAAATATGGTCCTATATCAATATTCGTTAGCCCCTTTAGGAATTTTGGTAACTCTTTGAGACAGTCTGAAGGTCAGCTACTTTGGTGGTATTTTCAGAATCACCTCGAGTATCCACCAATAAATTATTCAAAAACTAAAGTTCGAAATGATACGGTTTTTGTTGAGAATTTTGGTAAAACAAAAGGTAGCTTAAGATAATAAATTGTTTTGGGCCGCTTTTGCCATAAATTGCAATAGATCAAGTCAGGCCCAAAATGGCCAGATTATTCAATTCAATTTTCTAATGTGAGTAGCAATTTTCAGGCTG
>NZ_LWGG01000901.1:0-3624 GCF_001635365.1 Oleiphilus sp. HI0128
AGTACCCTAATTCATGACGATTAGGCCAAAGCTAAATTGCACCACCAACGGCAAGTTATGGCACTAGATAGACTATCACCTACTTATAAATTATTTCTTCAGCACGCATTCAAAACCAACTAAAGAGCTTCTTCATACATTTCAGAAAGTCGCTTTTTACTGATCGTGACATAAAACAATACCTGCTCGTGGTTGCTATGACCAAGTATTCGTGCAGCCTGTTTAAGGCTTATTCCTTTATCAATAATCGCGTTAGTGATAAGCGATTTTCGCCCTGTGTGAGAAGACGCATTATGAAAACCTGCCTTCGTGTAAATAGCTCTAATCAAGTGCTCCAGCGAATCACACGCCCTATAGGATTTAATGGAGCCATCATACATAACCCGCTTTTTCTCTGTCATGGCATAACGTCTACCCCGATTGTTATATAAGAATCTGCTGTTTGGATTTAATCCCTGGTATTGAGCGCTACCAATGACTGTTCCCCACTTTTTCTTAAGGCGATACTCAATCCAATCCTGGATTATTTCGCGACTTACTGGATTAGTAAGCCAAATAGTTCGTGGCTTAAGGCGCTTACAGATCTTGGCAGGAAGATGAATTTCTTTTCTTAATTCACCTGTAGAGTTTAAAAGAGATCCAGTTTCGATTAATGCGATTTCACTGACTCGCATAGCAGCATGAGAGAGAACCAGAGCGCAGCGCTTACCCTCTTTGTGAGTCATCAGATTTGCGACCGCAAGAGCGTGTCGAATTTCTTTCTTGGATAAAGCTTCAGCTTTACTCATGTCTGTATTTTCCCTTGTAGTACGAAGATACAGACAAAGCATTATCGGCCCTGTCTAAGAAGACTAACACACTAAGTTTATTGGCTTCCACGGAAAATCCCTACCCTGTGCGTATTCCGCTAAAACTGATCAGCCGTTGCGCTGAACGTGATCACTTGTTTCCCATCCATGCATCGTGAGTTGTCTTTTTACTTCAAGTGATCATCTTCAGTCAACGAAGTTAGTACTTTTCTCATCGATTCTCCTTTTAAGTTAAGTTTGTGAGCGTTATGCAGTAGCCGGTCTAATATGGCGTCAGCCAAGGTCGGATCGTCGATAAATTTATGCCACTTCGTCATCGGTAATTGGCTAGTCACTATGGTCGATTTACTGTTGTGGCGATCTTCCATAATTTCGAGTAGATCATTTTTTTGAGGCTGTGTTAAAGCCTCCAAGCCCCAGTCATCGATAATTAGAACATCAGCCTTGGCTATTTGGTTTAAGAGTCTTAGGTAGCTACCATCGCCGTGTGAGATGGTCAGCTGCTCGAACAACCGCGAGGCTCTGAAGTATCGTACTTGATAACCGTGCAGACAGGCATGATGTCCTAATGCACAAGCAAGATAGGTTTTTCCGCAGCCTGTTGGTCCCGTCATTACCAGATTTTGCCCTTTGCTTATCCAGGTATTGCTTTGCAAGCCCGCGACTGTACTTTGCTTTAAGCCACGTGGGTGGCTGTAGTCGATATCTTCCATTCTAGCGGTGACCTTGAAGCGAGCAGCCTTGAGCAATCGTTGTAAGCGTTTGTCGTGCCGGTAAGTCACTTCTTGTTGTACTGCTAGGTTAATTCGTTCGGCGAAGCTAAGCTCTTCATAGGTATTGGGTTGATTAAACTGCATCTCTAGTGCTTCGGCTAAACCGGTTAACTTGAGCTGTCGAAGTTGCTGTAAGCTTTGTGTTTCTAACATGTTTTTTCCTATTGGTTTTGGGGTGGGTTTTTAGTGGTAGTAATCAGCGCCGCGCACGTTACGATGAGTCTCTGTTTGAGGTGATGGCGAAGTCTGAGGTGATAATGGAAGTGGCAGTTGATCCATATTGCTTTCTAATATGGACTTAATATTTGCCAGTCGTCGGGCATTGATATGCTGAGCCCGTAAGCAAGCGGCTTCTAATCTTTCTGGTGTGTATTGTTTTGCCAGATTCAGTAAACCCAAGCAGACTCGATAAGCTTGTTCGGGTACCTTCTTTTGTTCGAGTAGGTTTAGTACGATGGATTGCGTTGCAGGCCCGATTCGAGCGCCCCAAGAGATCAGTCTCTCCGGCGTCCAGGCTTGGTGCTTTCGATGGGGCTCAGGCATGTGGTGAGCATTGGTGGTAAAACCCCCTTGGCGCAAGCTCCTAGCATGTCGTGCAACCTGTTTTCCTTTGAAGAAAATAGCAACGCTATCTTGGCTTGCTTGGGCTTCTACTTGAGACTTCACCAGATGATGAGGTACTGAGTAATAATGCTTGTCGAACTCTATGTGGTAGTCGATATTAACGCGTGCAAGTTTGAACTCGACATACTCATAATGCTTCGCGGGAAGCGATTTAAGCGCTGGCTTATCCAAGGCTTCAAATTGACTTAAGCGGGAACCCGGTAGTTTCTTAAAGGCACGGCGGTTAAGGTCATCTAGCAAGACCTTAATAGTCTGATTTAGATCTGCCAGCGTGAAGAAGGTTTGATGTCGTAGTCGAGCCAGTATCCAGCGCTGCACGATCAATACCGCGTTTTCTGCTTTTGCTTTATCCTTGGGCTTGAGTGGCCTAGCGGGAATGATCGCCGTTTTATAATGTGATGCCATGTGCTGGTAGCTCACATTGATACCGGGGTCATAACGAGCTGGCTTGCTGACAGCACTGCGTAACTGGTCAGGCACAACGATCTCCGGTACGCCGCCAAAGAACTCAAAGGCTTTCACATGTGCGTTAATCCAGTCGGCTTTGCGTTGCGTCCATGACGCCATTGCGAAGGTGTAGTTACTCGCGCCAAGTATGGCTACAAAGATCTCAGCTGAACGGATCTCGCCAGTATCCGGGTTAACGATAGGTACCGTGGCCCCGCTGTAATCCACAAACATTTTTTCACCGGCAAGGTGAATCTGGCGCATGGAGCGCTTTTGCTTAGAACGCCATTCACGATAGTAGCCGCAATATTGCGAATACTGATAGCCCGCGTCGCCATGTATTTGCTTATATTCCTCCCACAACAATTGCTTGGTAACGCCTTTGCGCTTGAGTTCTTGGTGAATGGCAGCGCAATCAGGCATAACCCGACCATGGCGCGTATTGATCTTGGCGTCGGGGAATAATAAACGTTCTAGTTCATTGTCAGTCATCTCTATTGGAAGTGGCCAGGTTAGCCCAACATCAACCGCTCTTTTTCCATAAGTGGAAACAGTGCCTACGCCGATTCCTAAGCTGCGGGCAATATTTCGATGACTCAGTTTTGCCTCGAGTTTGAGGCGGAGAATATCTTTAATGTGTCGCATTGCTAATCTCTTGTTTGGCATCGTACTCTCGGCTTAAAAGCGCTAAGAATAACGTGCTCGACAAATTGAGTTTCAATGCATGGAAGGAGTTTGTGATTGATGGTGATCAGTCGTTGCGATTACTCGATCACCGTTTGCGATAACGGCGTTTTTCAAGGTAGTTGTCGCCTGAGCATTTAAGCTGCTTGTTTTTCCTTCTCCGGGTTCAACTTAACGTCACCCACTTTCTCCCAGTTCCGCGTAGCTTTTGACCACCTTATTTGGTTCTTTCTTTTCATCTTGCGATAAAGCTCATCCCTCTTCGATAATATTTCTTCATCCAGACC
>NZ_LWGG01000902.1:0-4996 GCF_001635365.1 Oleiphilus sp. HI0128
CTTAAACAGCGTCGAGATTCAATTAGTCAGTACGAAGCAGCAAGCCGCCAAGATCTTGCGGATGTAGAAGCTGGCGAAATCGCTGTGATTGAGACGTTTCTACCCGCGGCACTGACTGCCGAGGAAATTGATGCTTTGGTCGCCGAGGCAGTGGCGAGCTCTGGAGCAGAATCAGTTCGGGATATGGGCAAGGTGATGGCGGTGCTTAAGCCTCAGCTTCAAGGTCGAGCTGACGTCGGTAAGGTAAGCCAGATCGTTAAGCAGCGCTTAGCTAGCTAGACTTCAATTCCAATTATCTCTTGAACAGAGCGGGTCTACTACAAGGTAGTCATTTAGTCTTTGTTTCATGGCTTATGCTATATTATGCATCTTCATTGAGTAGTGTGTCGTAGCAGATGGCAGGATTAATCCCACAAGATTTTATAGAAGACCTCGTCGCGCGAGTGCCTATCGCCGAAGTTGTGGGTTCGCGCGTACAGCTTAAAAAAGCGGGTACTGCACTGAAGGCCTGTTGTCCTTTCCATCAAGAAAAAACACCCTCTTTTCACGTTAACGCTCAAAAGAACTTCTACCACTGCTTTGGTTGTGGCGCGAGTGGTAACAGTATTAACTTCCTGCGCGAACACGATAACCTGGATTTTAATGAAGCGGTTGAAGAGCTGGCGAAGATCGCTGGCATCGAGGTGCCGAGAGACGAAAAAGTCCAAAAGGTATACAGCCTTCAAGCAAAGTTGTGGGAAGCTTTAGAGTACGCAAATCTGAAATACAGGGATGCGCTAAAGTCTCATGCCAATAAATCGCGTGCTCAGGACTACCTGAAAAGGCGTGGCTTGTCGGACGAAGTGATTGAGCGCTTCGCTATCGGCTTTGCACCGGCCGAGCGGGATTTTCTGAGTGCTAAAGCCGCCCCAGAAACCTTAAAGTCACTCATTCAGACCAAAACCGTTCTCGATAAGTACGACAACCCCTTTGATCTATTTCAAGATCGCTTAATGTTCCCTATTCGAAATAGCCGCGGTAAGACTGTGGCTTTTGGGGGGCGAACCTTAGGGGACGACAAAGCTAAATACATCAACTCACCTGAATCGGAAGTTTTCCACAAAAGTAATGAGCTTTACGGTCTGTATGAAGCGAACCAGGCAACCCGACATCTTGATAAGTTGTTGGTAGTGGAAGGCTATATGGACGTTGTGGCGCTAGCGCAGTACGGTATTAACTATGCGGTAGCCACCTTAGGGACGGCGACAAATAGCGAAAACCTCTCTCACCTCTTACGACGGTGTAAGCACATTATTTTCTGTTTTGATGGCGATCGAGCCGGATTACAGGCTGCAAGAAAGGCAATGGAAAACGCCTTGCCTATATTTGAAGATGGGATGCAGCTGGATTTTTTGCTATTACCGGAAGGTGAGGACCCTGATACTCTAGTGAGGGGGGAAGGGAAAGATATGTTCGAAAAGCGAGTGCTTTCTGCTTATCCCTTATCGGAATTCATGCTTAAAATTTATTCAGAGGGCCTTGATCTTAGATCTGCCGAGCATAAGGGTTTGCTAAAAGAGCAGGCAGAAGCTCAGATAGAGAGGGTGAAGTCCTTTGTTCTGAAAAATGCGCTGACGCAAAAGCTAAATTCACTGATGTTTAAGCGTCGAGGGAAATTCAAGCAAGATGCAGCTAGTGATGGGCGGGAGCTGGTCGGCGCTAGGGTGATTCCTGACCCGGATACTAGCCTTTGTTTAGCGCTATATTACCAGCCAAGTCAGGCTGAAAATTATCTAAGTATGATCAGTGGGCACCAAGGGTTTCAGCAAACTCGTGACTTCGCAGAGTTTCTCTTTCTTCAAAAAATAGCAACGACTCAGTCTTTGTTGTTATTTCTGGCTACGGATGAAGTGGGTTATCGTGCTCAGTTCTCTAGCTTATTTGATCGCTTGGAATGGGTGCCCGACGCGAAGGAAATCCAGGACGTTGCGACTGACTTGCTGCAACGGCTGAAGAATAAACAAACCCAGAATGACGCCTTGAAAGCAACAAAATTCAATAAGCTTCCTAGTGAAATGAGCGAATCTGAAAAGCAAGCGCTAAGAGCTATTTCCCTAAGGAAATCTAAGTAAAAGGCCTTTTAGTATTCGAAACGGCCAAATTTATGAAAGTTATTCCAATTCAGACTTGAAAAATCTCATTTTGGATCCATATTGATTTGGTTGAAAAGCAAACTTTCTATATAATGGCCGACTATTTTTTGATCGGCCATCAGTAACGAATTCCAACTTATAGGATAGACATGTCAGGCAATTCACAACAGTCTCGTTTAAAAGATCTCATCGCCCGCGGTAAAGAACAAGGGTACCTGACTTACTCAGAAGTAAACGACCACCTTCCAGAAGATATTGCGGATCCGGATCAGGTTGAAGACATTATTCGCATGATCAACGACATGGGTATTCAGGTTGTTGAAGTTGCGCCTGATGCTGATTCATTGCTTATGTCAGATGGAGATTCAACAGACGAAGTGGCGGCGGCTGAAGCAGCTGCGGCACTGGCAGCAGTAGAAACCGAAGCAGGCAGAACAACTGACCCAGTACGTATGTATATGCGTGAAATGGGTACTGTAGAGCTACTAACGCGTGAAGGCGAAATTCGTATCGCCAAGCGTATCGAAGAAGGTGTTCGGGATGTGATGGCATCTTTGGCTCACTTTCCGGGTGTCGTTCAGGGTATCTTGGATCGATATGACACGACAGTGGAAGAAGAAGGCCGTCTAAGTGACATTATTTCAGGCTTTGTTGACCCAGAGACCGATGCGATTCCTGCACCGGCTCCTATAGTCGAAGCGAATAGTGCTGATTCCGACGACGATGACGAAGAAGAGGGCGAGAAAGGCCCTGATCCAGAAGAAGTGCGTGAGCGCATGGATGAACTTCGTGCTCAGCTAGCGGTAGCCTTAGCAGAAGAAGCAAAGCATACTCGTAGCAGTAAAGAAGCAGCTAAAGCTTATAATGAGCTAGGTAAACTGTTTGCACCGTTTAAATTGAGTGCCAAGCAGTTCGATGCCTTGATCGTTGAAGTTCGTACTACCAACGAAATCGTTAGGATTAATGAGCGTGCAGTTATGGCGCTTTGCTCCAGATATTGCGGTATGGATCGTAAAGAGTTCATCAAACGATTCCCGGGTAATGAAGCAAACCTACAGTGGATTGACGGCCTAATTGAAGAAAGTCACCCCTGTGCAGCGAAGCTAGAAGCGAACCGTGTTGAAATTACGCGTGCGCAAAGAAAGATCGCAGAAATGGCTAACATAACTGGCATGACCATCGCTGAAATTAAAGACGTCAACCGTCGTGTATCGATTGGTGAAGCAAAAGCGCGTCGTGCGAAAAAGGAAATGGTAGAAGCCAACCTTCGTTTGGTTATCTCCATCGCGAAGAAATATACCAACCGTGGCCTACAGTTCCTGGATCTTATTCAGGAAGGTAACATTGGCTTGATGAAAGCGGTAGATAAGTTCGAATATCGCCGTGGTTACAAGTTCTCGACTTACGCTACATGGTGGATTCGTCAGGCAATTACTCGTTCTATTGCTGACCAGGCACGTACGATCCGTATTCCGGTACACATGATCGAAACCATTAATAAATTGAACCGCATCTCACGCCAGATGCTTCAGGAAATGGGCCGCGAGCCAACACCTGAAGAGTTAGGTGAGCGCATGGATATGCCTGAAGACAAGGTACGTAAAGTCCTTAAGATTGCTAAAGAACCAATCTCAATGGAAACGCCTATTGGTGATGACGAAGATTCACACTTGGGTGACTTTATCGAAGATGGCCAGGCAGAATCGCCCGTTGATACGGCTACAGGCCAGGGCTTAAGAGAGTCTACACGTACGGTTCTTTCCGGACTAACTGCTAGAGAAGCAAAAGTACTACGTATGCGTTTTGGTATCGAAATGAACACAGACCATACTTTGGAAGAAGTAGGTAAGCAGTTCGACGTAACGCGTGAGCGTATCCGTCAGATCGAAGCGAAAGCGCTAAGAAAACTACGCCATCCAAGCCGCTCAGATCACCTAAGAAGCTTCCTGGACGAATAAGCATTTTCCTCTAGCATCTTCTTTCGGGGCGCATTATAATGCGCCCCGTATTGATCAAGAACTCTCTGGATCATCTCTTGGCTCAAAGCCAAAATCAGTGCCCCCTTAGCTCAGTTGGTTAGAGCACCCGACTCATAATCGGTAGGTCCCCTGTTCAAGTCAGGGAGGGGGCACCATTTTTCTTCTTTTATTTCAATTGGTTATTTTAGTAGCTGGCATGCTTGGAATAAGTTGTGCTACATCAGTGCTACATTGGCCTCATTGTTGATTTGCACCCAAAACTGACCCACTAAAGCCATATATTTGCATCGAATTTTGACCCACGTATAAACCTATCCCTGCTTCAGCAAAGCAGGAGAAAATGGAGTGATAGACGTGGCTCTACTAAGCGTAATTCGACGCTGGCATATTCGGGAGGGACAATCGATTCGATCGATTGCTCGGAAGACCGGATTGTCACGAAATACTGTTCGTAAATACCTCAATAATAGAAATTTAGACCCAAGCTACCCTGCAAGGAAGTCGCCGAGTAAGCTGGATGACTACGAGAAGACCTTAACCTGCTGGCTTCACCGTGAGGTGAAAAAGCATCGAAAGCAGCGTAAGTCAGTCAAGCAGCTATACCAGGATTTAGTACAACTGGGTTACACCGGTTCCTATGATCGTGTTGCTGCGTTTGCACGGCAGTGGCGACAAGAGCAACATGAAGCAAAGAGCACTGCCGCTAAGCGAGTCTATGTTCCACTGACTTTTGCACCAGGCGAAGCATTCCAGTTTGATTGGGGCGAAGATTTCGCCACGATCAATGGTCGGAAGTGCTGCCTTCAAGTTGCTTACTTCAAGCTAAGCAATAGTCGAGCTTTCTTCCTGCGAGCTTATTACAAACAAACGCACGAGATGCTGTTT
>NZ_LWGG01000903.1:0-1685 GCF_001635365.1 Oleiphilus sp. HI0128
AGTAACGTTCATGACATCGCCAGGCGCTAACCAGTTTAACGCTTTATTCCCGGATGGAAAGCCTAGCTCACGTTGTGGTGAAGGTGCATCTAAAGTAAATGGTATTCGTTACTACTCATGGGGTGGTGATGCGACATTTACCAATGCTTTAGATATTTCAGATGCGTTCTTGATGTTTACGGGTGCAACGATCAGTGGTGCGAACGATGGCTTGGTTGAACGTTGTGACCAGCATTGGGGAGATGTTATCGGTACGCGCTATAACATGAACCATATGGATGCAGTGAATCATGTCTTTGGTATTCACCATCTGTTTGAGACTGATCCTCTAACTTTATATAAGAATCAGGCATCACGCTTGAAGTCTGCTGGACTATAAGCCTTTTACAGCTCCTCTATGCTTTTAGGGGAGCTGTTTTCAGCAGCTAGTAGAACTTCTAACTTTCCAAGAACATAAGGTATCGCTTGTCAATGACTCATCAAACCAAACTAGTTAAGAGAAGCTTTCTATTGGGCGGTGCTGGCGTAGCAGCATTGGCGATGATTGTAAGTACTTTTGTATTTGATGAAGGGGGGGCGGCTCATACTAGTCTCCTCAGTCTGAATCAAGGCAGCAGGTTATCTCAGCTTGAGGATCGGCCATTGGCGAGTGATCAGGCTGAAGGTGTTCAGCTTATCAATGCCCTTGCATACGAGAGTCGACTAGGTACATTGCCTGACTCGCTTCAAGGGACTCAAATGCAGCAAAGTCTGCAGGTGGATGACCAGGGTAACTTACGTATCTCCAGCGATATCAAAAGAGTGTTTGATTACTTCCTTTCGACCATTGAGGAAGAAGAGTTGGATATCGTGCTGGCTAGAATTGATGAATACTTGAGTTACTATTTGCAGGAGCCTGCACTGACTCAGTCAAAACAGATCTTGGCTCAGTATATCTCACTAAAGCAAGCGCTGTATGACTATGAACTCAGTCGCTCAGAGTCAATTAAAGGCATGATGGAGAGCGGAGAGTTAATGGCCGATAAAGGTCGTTATGTCGCTTTGTTAAGTGAGCAGCTAAATGCTCAGTCAGAAATGCGTGCGCAATATTTGGATGCAGAGGTCTACGAGGCATTTTATGCCTCAGAAGAGGCTTATGATCAATATACTCTGGCTAGACTAAGTGTAGAAGCTGAGGAAGGCTTGAGCGAAGAAGAAAAAGCTCAACGACTAGCGCAAGTCGATGCTCAAGCGCCTTATGACATTATAGAGTCCCGTAGAGAGGCTCGTATCACTGACGAATTAAATGCCCGTGTTGCCAAAATAGAAGAAGAGGGTGGCGGCTATGATGAAGTCAGAGCGGTTAGGGTTGAAATGTTTGGTGTTGAAGCAGCTGAACGTTTCGATACTTTGGATCAGGAGCGCGCTCAATGGCAAGCGCGTATTGATAGTTTTCTGGATCAACGACAAGAAATCCTATTGATAGAAGGCTTGAGTGCTGAAGAGCGTCAGGCTCAAGTTGATACATTACGTGCCAGTCAATTTGACTCACGCGAGCAGATTCGAGTGAAAGTTTACGAGCGCAAAGCTGACGTTTAGCCCATCTATTCATTGAGCACTGAACTAACTTTGTGTAGCATCCTCTGTGTTTTAAACATGTGAGGTTGCCGTGCTTATCGAGCGTTTATTCTATATTCGCTGTTCTA
>NZ_LWGG01000904.1:0-6613 GCF_001635365.1 Oleiphilus sp. HI0128
TAATGAGTACAAATAGAATGAGGGCAATTAAAATATAAATCATAAGGCGAGTGTAGCTTGTTGCTAAACCAAAAAAAAGCCCGCTTAATCGCGAGCTTTATAAGGCAACCTGAGCTTTGTTAGGACAAAGCCTTAACCGTTTAGCCTCTTTTCAATTTCAATATACTTAATAACAGCATCTTCAGGAAACATGAGCTCGCTTCCTTGTTTAACGCTTTTAATTAAGCTCTCGCGGGCATAGCGTTTCACCGTAACTTCGGTTTTTCCCATCATTGCGCTTGCTTCAGCGAGTGTTAGTAACTTTTCTCCGCCTGACATACTTTGCTCCAAATAATATTAGTCGTAAAAAATCGAATATGTGAATTAGAGTATAGTTAATGCAAATAATATTTCCTGAATTGTTTGTAGCATTAAGTTAATTTTATGTTTCGAGCATTTAACTGAGGAGCGCGGCAATGCTTGCAAATATAGTCATAATAAACAGGAACCACTTTAGCGTATTCTGACTGACATTAATTGTGATCTTCACAGCCAGGTAAGCACCTGCAACAGAACCGACCGCGAGCAAGAGGCCTGGCGCCCACCATACTTGGTCCCGCCATACAAAAAGACCGAGAGCAACTAGAGTAAAACCGAGTGTGCACACCACCTTTAGCGCGTTGGTTCGAGCCAGATCGTAACGGAGGCCTCCAGCAATCGCAGCAATTAAAATAAAACCAACGCCCGCTTGGACGAACCCACCGTAAAACCCGGCTATAAAAAGCATTGGTATAGATTGCTTTTGCTCCATTACTGAAAAAGCCTTGGTGCCTTCAGTTACCGCAATAGCGGAGGGCTTAAATAAGATTATGCCGGCCATGATAATCATCGCGCCGAGCAAGGTTGGTTTCAGGTAGTCAGCAGGCATATAAGAGGCGAATGCAGCACCAACAAGCCCGCCAAGCATGGTGACAAGCAGAATAGATTTGATATCGGGAATATCAAGCTTTCCGTGCTTGGCAAAACCTCTGTATGCAGTAAACGATTGAAGTACGACACTGACTCGATTAGTCGCATTTGCAATGTCGGGAGGAATCCCCATTACCATTAATGCTGGAATTGTAAGATTGGAGCCTCCACCAGCCATGGTGTTTATAATGCCTGCGAGAAACCCTGTTATGATTAATACCAATATATAGAGTAAGTCGAGTTCATACATGGCGTTTTCCCTAAAGGCTTGGTGTGACAAAAAATAAAGCTGGGCATGGTACTGTAAATTTTTGCATAATGCACCGCTGTATATGAACTTAAGAAGACCGAAAAACACTTAGCCAAGATGAACCAAAGCAACTATCAAGCTGATGTGCAATCATCGGTAGAACACTGCCTGCGGCAGGCAGAACATCACCTTAAGAAAAGCTTCGTTTATCACAACCTTTGCTTTCTTCTAAAGGGGCAAGCTGCCGGCCAGTTTGTCGTCACACAAAACGCTTTTAAGACTTATCGATACAAGCTTCGATTTAATCAGGCGCTCTTAAATCAAAACCAACAAGCCTTTATCGAAGAGGTTGTACCTCACGAATGTGCACACCTCATCGTCTATCAGTATTTTGGTCGCTATCATGAAGGCAAGAAGGTAATGCCGCATGGACGACAGTGGAAGCAGGTTATGTCAGAAGTATTTAATGTTGAGCCAAAGGTAAGGCATAACTTCTCAAGCGCGAAAAGGGCACGACGAACCTTTGCATATATTTGTGCATGTCACGATCGAATTCATGATTTGAGCGCAATTCGACACAATAGAATCGTAAGAAGTGATGCAAGATATGTATGCAAAAGCTGTAAGGAAAGCTTGAGAATTAAATAGGCCAAAGTGAATGAGGCCAGGCAGTTCTTATTTAAGAGGAGCTTGTCGTTAGCGAGCGATCTGACGCCAGTTAACGACAAGGCGACTAAAGAATTTACTTCTCTAGATATTGAAGCTTGTTAGGAACACCGTCCCACTCTTTAGCATCTGGAAGCGGGTCTTTTTGCTCGGTAATGCAGGGCCAAGTCTGACATAGCTCGGCGTTTAGCTCGATATACTGCGTCTGGTCGGCAGGCAATTCGTCCTCAGAAAAGATTGCATCAGCTGGGCATTCTGGCTCACAAAGTGCGCAATCGATACATTCGTCAGGATCGATTACCAGAAAGTTAGGGCCTTCATAGAAGCAGTCTACAGGACAAACTTCCACACAATCTGTGTACTTACACTTAACACAGTTATCGGTTACAACAAATGTCATATTGCTATTCCAGTGTTTGGTCTCATTAAAATTATGCGGTGTATTCTAATGTCAGATGTGACAGGGTTCAAGCTTAAACGCCTGTCATAGCGCAAATGTTACGATTATTGACTTAAAACACAAGTAAGTTAGCGCAAGAGACAAGGCATCATATAACTTAGTTGATCAATCTTCGTAGCTCATAAAGCTTATCCAATGCTTGCCTAGGGCTAAGCTCATCAGGGTCCAGGTTAGCAAATGCTTTCTCAATCAATGAAGGCTCTTGTGCAAACATATCACTTTGAAATGCATTTTGTTCTGAAATAGAGTCAGTAGCTTGTGTTGCAATATTGCTTGCAGTTATGGGCTCAGACGGCTCGCTTGTTTCCGTAGACTCCAAAGAACTTAGCTTTTCCTTCGCCTTCCCAATAACACTATCCGGAACACCTGCGAGCTGCGCGACCTGCAAACCGTAGCTTTGGCTTGCGGCGCCTTCAAGAACATTATGTAGAAAGATAATTCTATCTTCGTGCTCAGTAGCGCTCAGGTGAACGTTGACAACACTCTCGTGCTCTTCAGCAAGCTGCGTCATTTCGAAATAGTGAGTTGCGAACAAACTATAAGCTTGGATATTTTTAGCCAAATGCTCTGCACTAGACCATGCAAGCGACAAACCGTCGAAAGTGCTGGTACCTCTTCCTACTTCATCCATCAAGACCAGACTGTTTTCTGTAGCGTTATTCAAGATGTTCGCAGTCTCGGTCATCTCAACCATAAAAGTGGAGCGACCGCCTGCCGTATCGTCAGAACTTCCCATTCGTGTGAATATTTGGTCGATTTCACCTATTGAGGCTTTACCTGCTGGAACAAAACTTCCTGTACCTGCTAGCAATATAATCAGAGCAGCCTGGCGCATATAGGTAGACTTCCCCCCCATATTGGGCCCGGTAATCATAAGCATTTTTCGCTTTGGATCTAATATCAGATCGTTTGGCACAAAAGGCGCTGTACTGAGCTGTTCAACAATAAGGTGTCGGCCTTCTTCAATTAACAGGGTGTTACCCTGATTAAATTCCGGCCTATTGAGATTTAAAGTGTGAGCTCTTTCAGCAAAATTGCTAAGCACGTCGAGCTCAGAAAGCCCTTTTGCACACCTCTGAAGCGCGTCAATCGCCTCATTTAATTCATCAAGTAGGCTTTCGTAAAGGGCTTTCTCGCGCGATAAAGCGCGACTTTTACTGCTCAGCGCTTTATCCTCAAAAGCTTTCAGCTCTGGCGTTATAAAGCGCTCTGCATTTTTTAGCGTTTGACGCCTTATATATGCATCGGGCGCTTTATCTGACTGAGCTTTTGAAATCTCGATAAAGTAACCATGAACTCTATTGTAACCAACCTTCAAGGTCGAAAGCCCGGTTGCCTCCCGCTCCTGAGTCTCTAGATCGATTAAAAATTGACCGGCATTTTCACTGATATTGCGTAAGTCATCTAGCTCTGCGTCAAAACCATCTTTTATCACGCCGCCATCTCTAATAACGACGGGAGGGTTATCGATAATTGCTCGCTCTAATAACTCAGCTAAAGAGGGGTGTTCGGATATATCTTTAGCTACTTCACCAAGACTTGGGCAATCAACTGACCTTAAATCTGCCTGTATGGCGGGTAGTAGTATTAAAGTGTCTCTAAGTCGTGATAGGTCACGAGGGCGTGCAGATCTAAGCGCAATCCTGGCGAGTATACGCTGTACATCTCCGACTTGTTTTAAATTCGTTTGAATGGCGTCGTAGTTATAGGATTGCTCAAGTGAAGACACGCAATCTAGACGGGCATTCACAATTTCCCGGTCTCTTAAAGGGTGGTGGAGCCAGCGCCTAAGCAAGCGGCTACCCATTGCAGTTTTACAGGCATCCATTGCCCACGCCAAGGTGTGATTACTTTCGCCAGCAAGGTTGGTGTCAATTTCTAGGTTCTTGCGACTGGCTGCATCGAGTAGAATGTATTGACTACGCTCTTCTTTATTGATGGTGACAATATGAGGCAGCTCATTACGCTGAGTATCCTTTGCATACTGCAGCAGACAACCCGCCGCGCAGATAGCTAATTGCATCGAATCGATACCAAAGCCGCTTAAGTCTTTCGTTTTAAATTGAGTAGTCAATAAGCTTTTTGCGGAATCAAGATCATAAAGCCATGGAGCTTGGCGTCTAAGACCAGTTAAGTTCTCAAAAGCTCCTTCATATGGAAACTCTTCACTTATTAAAACTTCCGACGGTCTAATACGCTGCAACTCGCTTATTAGGTCGGGCAAGCCTCGAACTTGCGACACAGAAAAGCGTCCGCCACTCAGGTCTAGGTAGGCTAGACCAAAGGCTTCCTCATCACCAAAGGAAATTGAGCAGAGCAAATTGTCACGCCGCTCTTCTAGAAATGCCTCGTCAGTCAGCGTGCCGGGAGTGACAATTCTCATTACCTTACGCTCAACCGGCCCCTTGCTTGTTGCCGGGTCACCTGTTTGCTCGCAGACAGCAACCGACAAACCAGATCGAACAAGCTTTGCAATATAATTCTCAGCGGAGTGATAGGGGATACCCGCCATTGGAATAGGGTTGCCACCACTCTTACCGCGTGCCGTTAAAGTGATATCTAGCAATTGAGCCGCTTTTTTTGCGTCATCGTAGAACATCTCATAAAAATCGCCCATTCGATAAAAGACAAGCTCATTAGGGTGGTCCTTTTTAATGCGAAAATATTGCTGCATCATCGGAGTATGTTTAGATTCACTGTTTTTAGCTAACTCAGGACTTTTTGACATAATTCGGGAGAAGTTCTTTTTAATTGGTTGTATATGGACTTACCTAAAGCAAAGCATTAGACGCACAACTTGTTTTAACCTTAGAGGGGGTTCCAGCTGTAGCCGCGATATATAGATGCGACTTTATTGTCGACAGAATTCTAACAAATCACGTCTCTGTCTTACCAGAAAAAACGTAATCGAAAAATCATGTCAAACACTAGGTTTTATTCATTTTTAAGCTAACTCCGAATTATTTGTTCTTAGACATAAGCTAAAGAATCCCTCTTTTATTCTTCGTTAGATTAGCAGCAGGTACACCTAAATCATGTGTTTTTAGTTGTACGAAAAGCGACTCAGTTATCATATCTAAGCATACATGTGTGTTCCATTTATCATTTTCGTCTTTGGTGCACGTTAGTACTCTTGTTATAAAACACTTCTATTGTAAGATCACTTCGATATTTCAATAACCTTAAAATAAAAATGTAAATATTATTTATATCTGTTATTAATCAGATATTTATATCTCAGTGAAATCTAAAGCTCAGATAGCTGGAGCCCACTTAGGGTCGCGTCGAGTATCAAGATTTGTCTGTCTAATTATTACTAACGATAGATTAATCTGTTGCATTTTTATTATAGCGAACATTTGTCTGCTTTCGAGGTTTGAAATTGTATGTCAGAGAAAACTGAATTTTAGTTTTAGTGAATGCTGGGGGGCGTTTGCTATTGATCTGATTTAAATCGATATAGCCTTTTTATGTCTAGTGCATTATTAAGGTTTAAAGCAGGGAAATGGCATGACAAACAAAAATAAATTATCAACTCGCTTCTATTCAATAAAGAATATTTCTGTTCCTCAACTTATCGAAATGCATAAGTTATTTGTCCAGTATTACAATAACGCCGAGTTTGAAACGTTTGCGACAGATATGGGCAATAAAACGGGAGTTTTTATACTTGAGGATAAACTAAGCAAACGAATTATCGGTTTCTCAACATGGACCGAATTAGAGCTAGATCATGGTAATGAAAAAGCTATCGGTATATTCAGTGGTGATACCGTCGTTGATAAGGCGTATTGGGGAGATAAATCACTTCAAAAAGCTTTCGCAATAAAGTTATTTTCGACAAAACTCAAGAACCCTAGAAAGCATGTGTTCTGGCTACTAATTTCTAAGGGCTATAAAACCTACTTATTGATGACGAACAACTTTCACCAATTTTATCCCTGTCATCAACATCATAACCCGAAGCTAGAGAGTATTGTTGATGAATACTGTAACAAGCTTTATCCGAGCGCTTACTGTTCAAAAAGCCGCTTACTCGATTTTGGTGACGAATATCAAAACCTCAAGGAAGGTGTTGCCTGCATTACGCCAGAAATGAGAGATGAAAACCGTGATATCGACCACTTCGCAAAACTTAACCCAACGTGGGAGAAAGGTACTGAACTACCTTGCGCGGGCGAAGTAACTATAAGTATGTTACTCGATTTCATGCAGCGTAATATGATTCCTTTCAAGAAAAAACAGAGTCGGCAGAGTCTTCGTCAAAAAGCAGGTCAGGTCAGCAAAGA
>NZ_LWGG01000905.1:0-1789 GCF_001635365.1 Oleiphilus sp. HI0128
CGCTCTAATACAATGGTGGCAGCAAGAAAAAGATAAAATTGCGCAAGGAGATGTGCTGAAATTTATGCACGAGAACAAAGAGCGTCTCGAAAAGTCCTTGGCCTCAATTTATCAAAACAACTTTGTATATAGGGTGACTAACCTGTTACTGGCTTTTGTTGCTAGTCTGGCTGGACTGGTTGATCGCCTGAAAGATGCCATTGTTAAGTTGGTTTTGAAGGTTCCTGCTCCAGAAGCGGTAAAGGGCTTGCTATTGTCTATCTTTAACGCCGTGAAGCTGCGAGGTATTGTCGATTTCTTTCGCGCCAAGATGTACTCTTTGAAAAAGGCACCTCATAATATTCGTGCTGTTCAGCTAATGGACGAGGTTGTTGCGCGTGACAAGCGTGACGGCTTGGATATAAAGAAGCACTTTCCCGACATCGCCCGTAAATTCAACGAGCGCAAATTACAGCTGCTACAGCATTCTTTCTTTAAGGAATTTAGTAAATCTCGCATTGAGCGCATACTCGCAATGCCTTTCACCTTTAGTCGCTCAATATCACCGGTTCTACCTGATACTGCCCTGTGGCACAAGTTCTTTGTTTTTCTTGAAAACCGAAATATTGCCGACTTGATATTGGTCGGGAGTAAAGGAGAGCGGGTTTCAACGAAGCATGATAGCAAGCATGTAGTGGGTTCGTCAGAGGTGGTTCGAACCTTGTATCAGGCTTCAGTGCTTAAGGCGTCAGGGCGAAGGGTTTTTATTGTTGGTAATCACGAAGGTTATATTGGGCCGTATCTGGTAAGGAGTATATTGAGGCGGCTTGGTTTTGATAATCTCACAGCAAATTGCAATACAGTCGTTGGTCCGAGAATGTTTTCAAATATGGTTCTAAAGAACGGTGCAAGTAATGTCGGAAACTTGTTCCTGACTTTACCATCACAGAAAACGACGGAAGTTAAAGAGAAGAGCTTAGCTGATGCTTTGCTCAAAACAGCAAGACGGTCACAGCTGCTGATCAAAATGCCAAATTCCGGGCTTCATCTAATCGAGCAAATGAGTTATAGCGACTTTATGAATAAGTTTATTCGATCAGATCGCGCCCGGTTTTCTCAGATCTCTGCTCAGCTCATGCGGGTTGAAAAACATGATCTGGCCCAATACTTGGCAGACGTTAGGCAAACTTGTGCTTTGGATGAATTGGATCGTGAGGATTACGAGTTATTCAAATCCATTATGTATGAGCCGTTTTTGATATTCCCTGAAGGCTCTCGTTCATATGTTGCCAAGGACGGAAGTGTCACAATGAAGTATGTCAGCCCTCGGTTCGTGCAAGCCTATTTTAGGCCTGATGATGTGGTTTTACCTATTAGTCTCGTGGGTGGCTCTGATATAGGCAATAGTTGGCGCCTTAAACCGGCAAATATTGGTCTGTGTGTGGGTGAGCCGATTAAAGTTAGCGAAGAAATGATTGCAAACTTTGATACAGAGGGTGTTGGGATAATGCGTAAAGTTGCGGCGTTACCTAATATAAAAACGGTTAACTTTGACGAAGATATTCAGGCTGGTAAGAAGCTTGAAAGTCATGCTGCTTGATTGAGTTGTACTCAGATCTGAGAGTTTTGTCATATAAATAGCTGTATTTGTCTATTGCATTTTGTCAAAAAGCGTAGCTTTTTGTTTCGCTCATACTTTGCTCATAATTTAAGTAAAATCTAGAGCATCTCTATAACCTGTTGATAGATTGGAGTTAAAAACTATTTATCAATGCGGTATGCTTGGGTTTATAAGTTTCATGTATACCGG
>NZ_LWGG01000906.1:0-2608 GCF_001635365.1 Oleiphilus sp. HI0128
TGCTCGTCACGGTGGTCGCTACGACCCTTCGACCGAGGAAAGCATTAAACCGCAACAAGCGATCGAGGCGATGTATAGAGCGACGAAAGGTGATGCTTACGTTTGTTCTGACGTCGGGCAGCACCAGATGTTTGCAGCTCAGTACTATAAATTTGATAAGCCAAATCGTTGGATTAACTCTGGTGGTTTAGGGACGATGGGTTTTGGTTTGCCAGCGGCAATGGGGATAAAGCTTCATTATCCTAATGAGGAGGTTGTCTGCGTAACGGGTGAAGGCAGTATTCAGATGAATATTCAGGAACTGTCGACCTGTAAGCAATATGACTTGCCGGTGAAGGTTTTAATACTGAACAATCAGGCTTTAGGGATGGTTAAGCAGTGGCAGGATATGAATTATGAATCGCGCCACTCTCATTCGTATATGGAGTCCTTGCCAGATTTTACTAAGTTGGTGGAATCATATGGTCATGTTGGTTTGACTGTCACTAAACTTAGCGAGCTGGATACGACGATGGAGAAGGCTTTTGCGATGAAAGATCGTTTGGTTTTCATCAACGTTTATGTTGATCCGAAAGAGCATGTTTATCCGATGCAAATTGCGCGCGGATCTATGAATGACATGTGGTTAAGCAAAACGGAGAGGACTTAAGCCATGCGTCGAATAATTTCAGTTTTGTTAGAGAATGAGCCGGGAGCTCTGTCGCGTGTTGTAGGGCTGTTTTCACAGCGAAATTATAATATCGAGACATTAACTGTTGCGCCGACGGATGATGGTACGCTGTCTCGTTTAACGGTTACAACTTCAGGCTCCGACAAGGTCATTGAGCAGATTACCAAGCAGCTAAACAAGTTGGTTGAAGTGGTGAAGCTGGTTGATCTGACGGAAGGTGCTCATATAGAGCGCGAGTTGATGTTGGTTAAGATTAAGGCAGCGGGCTCTCAAAGAGCAGAGATTAAGCGTTGTGTTGATATCTTTCGTGGTCAGATAGTGGATGTTACTAGTTCTGCCTATACGGTACAGATCACAGGTAATAGCGACAAGTTGGATGCATTTATTGCTTCGATAGCTGAAGGAAGTGTGCTCGAGGTGGTTCGTTCGGGTGTTTCAGGTATTGCGCGTGGCGAGAAAGTGCTAAGTCTATAGCGTGTTGTTTAGTAAAATTTTAATTAAGCGTCGATTTATTTCGACAAGAGAAAAGTAGAGGATTGTCATGCAGGTTTATTACGATAAAGATTGTGATCTATCGATCATTAAAGGTAAGAAAGTTTCAATTATTGGTTATGGTTCGCAAGGTCATGCTCATGCCTGTAACTTGAAAGATTCTGGTGTTGATGTAACGGTTGGTCTACGTGCAAATTCTTCTTCTGTAGCGAAAGCGGAAGCGCATGGTTTGACTGTTAAGCCGGTTGCTGAGGCTGTCTCTGGTGCTGATGTAGTAATGATTTTGACTCCAGATGAGTTTCAGTCTGTTTTGTACAAAGAAGAAATTGAGCCAAACATTAAGCAGGGTGCTACTCTAGCATTTGCTCATGGTTTTGCTATTCATTATAACCAGGTTGTGCCTCGTGCCGATCTTGATGTTATCATGATCGCTCCAAAAGCGCCGGGCCACACGGTTCGTTCAGAATTTGTGAAGGGCGGTGGTATTCCAGACTTAATCGCTATCTATCAGGATGCAACGGGTAAGGCTAAAGATGTTGCGCTATCTTACGCTTCAGGTGTAGGTGGTGGTCGTACGGGCATTATCGAAACAACTTTCAAAGATGAAACTGAAACTGACTTGTTCGGTGAGCAGGCTGTTCTTTGTGGTGGTGCTGTTGAGTTGGTTAAGATGGGTTTTGAAACGCTTACTGAAGCGGGTTATGCGCCTGAAATGGCTTACTTCGAATGTTTGCATGAATTGAAGTTGATCGTAGACCTTATGTATGAAGGCGGTATCGCCAATATGAACTACTCAATCTCAAACAATGCTGAATACGGCGAGTATGTAACGGGCCCAGAAGTTATTAACGAAGAGTCTCGTGCAGCGATGCGTAATGCGCTTAAGCGTATTCAGAATGGTGAGTATGCGAAAATGTTCATTTCAGAGGGTGCAACAAACTATCCTTCAATGACTGCGTACCGTCGTAACAATGCTGCGCACCCAATCGAGCAGGTTGGTGGTGAGCTTCGTAAGATGATGCCATGGATTAACAAGATTGTTGATAAGAGCAAAAACTAAACATTAGTTGTTTTTGCAGGTAAGATAAGGCGGCTCTCTGGTTTTTCCAGAGAGCCGTTTTTTTATGTTTAATGATGAGAGTTGATGATGAGTGATATGAATTCAGAAAAGCAGGGTGATGTAGAAAAGGAAGAGGTGAGCGAGTCGCCGGCTCATCGTTCAAAGCTGGGGCGAGGGATCTATCTGTTGCCGAACCTGTTTACAACAGCTTCGTTGTTTTCTGGATTCTATGCGATCGTCGCTGCTATGAATGGTCATTTTGATAATGCAGCAATTGCCATCTTTATATCAATGATTCTGGATGGCTTAGATGGTCGTGTGGCGCGTATGACGAATACGCAGAGCGCTTTTGGTGCAGAGTACGATAGTTTGGTCGATATGGTTGC
>NZ_LWGG01000907.1:0-5637 GCF_001635365.1 Oleiphilus sp. HI0128
CCAAGCGGTGCACCAACTCAAGAAACTGGGTTTCCGGGTAACGCTTGCGTAGCGCCTCAATTAAGCCGTAATTAACGCCACTTCCGCCATGCACAGCTAAACCGGAAGGCTTGTTGATTACTAGCAGCTGCTTATCTTCATAAATAATAGCTGAGGCAATAAACTCAAGAAGATTGTCACTCACCCTAATAGCGCCTTTAGAGCTACTTGCAACAACAATCGGTGGAATTCTAACAAGGTCATCAATCGCCAATTTGGTTTCAGGCTTGCAGCGCCCCTTATTAATCCGCACCTCACCCTTTCGAATGACTTTATATATTTTAGACTTTGGCACACCCTTAAGCTGAGAAAGCAAAAAGTTATCGACTCGCTGCCCTTCATTCTTTGCCGTTACTGTTACGATGCGGACAGCTGGCCTGTCATTTGTTTTGCGCTTTTCACCACCTTCAGCGGCTTGTTTTTCACTCATTCTATTCTCTACTTAGATCACCCTGAACTTTGGATGCGCCTTAAAAATCAGTCATATTACTTGATATATTTGCTGCGACAAGTAATTACTGCTATATTTCTGCGTTGTTGTAAGGAGCCCGCTCGCTGTGATCGATTAGCAGTAACAGACAATATAGAGTGAGTGACAAGAAATCTCAGGAATACAAACTTGGTTCATCCGTTTTTTCCACTGTCATCAGCCCACCTTCAACACACTGGTCCCGTAAAAAAGTTACATTGAAAGGCGCATTCCCCTATATAGATTCAGCTGAGTTCAGTCAACTATATAGCTAAAAGCCCACGGAGCAGTAAGACGACAGATTATATAGACAGAAAACCGACAGCTATTTGCTTGCGACACAAGCTAAATAGGCGTTGAAAGTTTTGTACGCACGCAATGAAAAAGAATACATAAAGCGAGCCTTTCCACCAACAGAGTGAAAAGTAGAAAGTACAGACAACACGACACGGTATAGAAAGCTCTGTCATGTCGTAAATTAATTAGGATTCCAGAGCAATTTAAGCTCTGGAAATAAAACTAAAGCGTGGAATCGCATTAGGAAAACAGAATTTATAGCCCGTAAGTGATGCAGACAACAAAGTCTTGCGATTGAACGCAGACCATTAATGTTAGTACGCACTATCACTTACTTCTTAGCGTTGAAAGGCAGCACCGGACTTGAGCGAGCATAAATACATATGCCCAGATCATTTGAAGGAAGCAATAAGACCAGACAATAGTTAGGAAATAGAAGTAAAACCAACAAACGCCATATGTGGCCACTTCCCCACCGCGAATTTGTCACGGGTACTGGGTGTTGCTGCTATGTATTGGAATTTGTTAGCTCGCTAACTTGATTTATAGCTGAGTAATTTTACTTTAAACCAAGCTGTCTTCCTGCGATTTCCAGCACAAAACTGGATTTCATTCATGAAAAGAATGCTTATAAACGCAACTCAAAGTGAAGAGTTACGTGTTGCCCTTGTAGACGGCCAAAAACTCTACGATCTTGATATCGAAGCGAGTTCTCGCGAACAGAAAAAAGCAAACATTTATAAAGGTAAGATCACTCGTATCGAGCCCAGCCTTGAAGCTGCATTTGTTGATTTTGGTGCTGAGCGCCACGGTTTCCTCCCTTTAAAAGAAATCTCTAAAGAATATTTTGACCCCGCTGCCGGTAAAGGCCGGGTCAATATCAAGCAAGCCTTAAGAGAAGGTCAGGAAGTTATAGTTCAGGTTGATAAAGAAGAGCGTGGCAACAAAGGCGCCGCACTGACGACCTTTATCAGCCTTGCCGGTCGTTACTTGGTTCTTATGCCTAATAACGCACGTGCTGGCGGCATTTCTCGCCGCATCGAAGGCGACGACCGCTCACAACTTAAAGAAGCCATGTCCGGCCTTGAAACGCCACGCAACATGGGTGTTATCGTTCGTACTGCTGGCGTAGGTCGTTCAACAGAAGAGCTACAATGGGACCTTGATTACCTTCTACAATTTTGGGAATCAATTACCAGCGCTTCTGAAAGCCGCCCCGCTCCTTTCCTCATATACCAGGAAAGCAATGTCATCATCCGTGCTATTCGCGATTACTTGCGCCAGGACATTGGCGAAGTACTTGTTGACGCACCGCTTGTGTTTGAAGATGTTCTAAATTTCGTTCGTTCAGTTATGCCTGCTTATGAAAGCAAGATCAAACTCTACCAAGACGAAACGCCATTATTCAGCCGTTATCAGATCGAAGCTCAAATCGAGACAGCGTTCCAACGCGAAGTAAAACTGCCTTCTGGCGGCTCAATTGTTATCGACCCAACGGAAGCACTTGTTTCAATCGATATCAACTCAGCTCGTGCAACTAAGGGCAGCGACATTGAAGAGACAGCACTTCAAACTAACCTTGAAGCTGCAGAAGAAATTGCTCGCCAGCTTCGTTTACGAGATATGGGTGGTTTGGTTGTTATCGACTTTATCGATATGGGCCCTGCAAAAAATCAACGTGACGTTGAAAACCGCATGCGTAAAGCCCTAGAACTTGACCGCGCACGCGTTCAGGTTGGCAAGATATCTCGTTTCGGGCTCCTTGAAATGTCACGACAGCGTTTACGACCTTCACTAAGTGAGACCCGCGCAGCAGTATGCCCTCGCTGTAGCGGACAAGGTACGATTCGTGACGTTGAATCTTTAGCACTGTCAATCATGCGCCTAATGTATGAAGAAGCCTCTAAAGAGAAAACAGGTTCGGTCCAAGCAGTCCTGCCGGTTCCTGTCGCTACTTTCTTATTAAACGAGAAGCGCCAACAAATTCAGGAGATTGAACGCAGGCAGTCTGTTCGCGTTATCATCATTCCTGACATGGCTATGGATACGCCTCACTATGAGTTACGTAGACTTCGTGAAGACGAAACCAGTGATGATCAAGCTAGTTACAAAATAGAAACAACACAGCCAGAGGAACAAGCAGTTCCAACAGCCGCAGCAAAAGAAGTCGTGCGCGAAGAAGCTGCGGTTAAATCTATTTCACATGCTAGCCCTGCACCTCAAGTTTCAGCGCCTGCAACTGAAGCTGCACCTCAAAAGCAAGCTGAGCAAAGCGAAGAAACTGGCCTAATGAAGCGTTTGAAATCCAAGCTATCGGCAATGTTCAGCGCAGAAGAGAAAGCCTCCTCTGTTGCTAATGAAGCACCTGCTAGAAAGCAGCAGCGCAGCACTCAAGGCAACCGCAGTAACCAGAAGAATAGAAACAAGCAACGAGACTCTCAGTCTGGCGATAACGCTTCAGGCAACAACCGCAACCGTAATAAGTCTGGCCAAAATCGAAATCAACGCGATGAAAATCGCAGAGATGATCGCGGCAACCAACGTAACCGACGCAATCAAAACAATGACTCGCGTCGTAGCAATGATAATCGCGGCAACAGATCAAATTCTGAGAACACTCGCGACCAGAAGCAAAACGATTCACGCACTCAGAACAAAGAAGGTTCGCAGCGCAGAAATCGTAGCGGTAACCGTCCTGCCAAGAAATATGAGGATAAACAACGCCCTGAAGAAGCGCCCGTGGTAAACAATACCTTAGCAAAAGCGGACGACAGTGTAGAAGCCAATACCACAAAGCCTGAAGCTAAAAGCAGCGAAAATAAATCCACTACTCGCTCTTCTAACCGTAGACGTTCAGAAAACCGTGGCGAGCGCCGTAGCAAAGCTCCTACGAAGAATGCTGAAACTGACACCAAGGGTGCAGTTAGCACAGCAAGCGAAAGCCTTAAGGAAACAACTAAGCCTGTCGCTACAACTGAGCCTAAAGCAGAAGTCTCAAAACCTAAGGTAGAAGAGAAGAGTTCATTGCCTCAAGCGAGTAGCAACGCTAGCCCTGCACCTGCTGCAACTGAAAGCAAGGAAGATAAAAGCTCTGATAAAGCTGAAGTTGCCGAAACTAAAGCTGTAGATTCGCCTAAAGCAGTAAAAGAGAGCAAAGCAGAAACAAGTGATGAAACTGCAACTGAAGTAACTACATCAGATGCCAGCTCTAGTGATAGCGAAGAGAAAACTTCGACTCGCCGACCTCGTAGCCGTAACCCTCGTAGAAATCGAGGCAATAAAGCGACAAACAGCAAGTCGGATGCCTCTCCAACGAAGACGCAAGCTGTTGCTGATAAGGAAAGCGCGACAAAAGAAATAACTGGCAATACAAGCCCTAAAGCCGAAGCGAAGCCGGCTGATGAGCATAAAGTCGAAGTTAAAAAGCCAGCTCGCCGTCGTAGACCTAACCGCTCTAACCGGGTTCACAATGACCCAAGAGCGCAATCAGCTGAAACTGAAAGCGCGGCGGCTCCTAAGTCACCAGAGCTGTCAGCTGTTAAGGTTGAGGTGAGCCCCGCTGAATCAACAGCAAAAGCTGAAGACAGTAAAGCAACTCAGACTACAGATACTGAATAGCATTTCCGCTAATTAAGTTCTGAAAGACCTCAGAGCCGGTATGAGCAATTAGTTCTTACCGGCTTTTTTATGCTTACCAGGTACTGCAGATACTAATCTGTGGAAAATCAGTTTATACTCTCGTTTTTTATACCACCCCGCTCCCAACCAGCGCCCATACACACATGAACGCATTGGTTGCACTGTCATACGGTTTTAGCAAATGTCACTAAGCGAACAACAAATTGAACAGCTCGAAGATATTCTTTTTGCCGAGCATCTAAATGAAGAGGCTTTGGATTATTTTGGCTTTCACGGCCTTGTATGCGCCAGTGTTATCGGGCCGGTAGACTTTGACACTAACACTCTTATCTCTGTGCTATTTGGCAATGATGATATCGAGCTTAGTGAATCTGAAATCGCCACTATTGAAAGCTGTATCGAAGAGATCAAGTCGACATTGCTTGAAGAGATTAATGAAGACCGCGATATACTCTTACCCTACAGCGATGAAACTGATGACGACAGCGAAACTCACTACGATGCCTGTCTTGAAAGCTGGTGCACAGGCTTTATGGAAGGTTTCTTCTACAAAGAAAAGGCATGGTTCTGCAAAGGTGAAGATGTTACCGCCGAATTGCTACTTCCTATCATGGCCCTTTCAGGCCTATTTGATAGTGATGAGTTTCAAGAAATACGTCGAAACGAAAAGCTTTTATCCCAATTCGAAGAAATTATGCCGGAGCAATTGGTGGATATCTTTCTTTTCTATCATTCGGATTAAGTACCAAGGTCGCCTCGACACAGCGGCCTTCATCACTATATTCAACCGTTTCACACAGAGATCGGACCAGCGCAATTCCGCGCCCCCATGGTTTAGTATTCATTGCCAGGTCTTCGTTCTGTGAAGCAAAATCAAAGCCTTTCCCGGTATCTCTGAGACTTATTTTCAACTCACTACCGGAACGCTCGTAATCAAAGCTCACACTAATGCTAACACTGGCGCATACAAGGCCGTGAAAGCCAAAATAATCCAAAGCCTCTTCATTTAGATGCTCGGCAAAAAGAATATCTTCGAGCTGTTCAATTTGTTGTTCGCTTAGTGACATTTGCTAAAACCGTATGACAGTGCAACCAATGCGTTCATGTGTGTATGGGCGCTGGTTGGGAGCGGGGTGGTATAAAAAACGAGAGTATAAACTGATTTTCCACAGATTAGTATCTGCAGTACCTGG
>NZ_LWGG01000908.1:0-2644 GCF_001635365.1 Oleiphilus sp. HI0128
TCGACTATTCAGAACGCTTATGGACTAGCATTCCATTACTGATCGGGTAAAAGATGGAATTTACCGACGCACAAATTGGCGCTTGGGTTGGGTCCTTCTTGTGGCCCTTATTCCGTATTGCCAGTTTCTTGATGGTGGTTCCGGTAATCGGAACACGGTTGGTGCCAATGCGTGTCCGAATTGGCTTATCCTTTGCCTTAACGCTAATCGTTGCTCCATTGATTGACCCTGTCCCTGTGATTGACGCTCTGTCAATCGGTTCTTTTTTGATTGTGCTTCAGCAAGTTGTTATCGGTACCTTAATGGGCTTCATGTTTGTGCTACTGATGCAGTTGTTTGTGGTGGCGGGGCAAATGATTTCGATGCAAATGGGTTTGGGTTTTGCTTCGATGGTTGACCCAACGAACGGTGTTAATACACCAATCCTGTCTCAGATATTCCTGATAGGCGTAACCTTAACGTTTCTTGCAATGAATGGTCATTTAGTGATGATTGAAGTGATTGTTGAAAGCTTTAGGGCGTGGCCGATTTCAGCAAGTATTATAGGTGAAAACTCGATAGAGCCTTACTTATTGTGGGATATGTTGATGAGGATTAACTGGCTCTTTGCTTCGGCTCTGCTGGTTGCGCTGCCAGTAGTAACTTCGGTATTGATTGTTAATATCTCCTTTGGAGTTATGACAAGGGCGGCACCGCAGATGAATGTATTCTCGCTCGGTTTTCCAATCGGTATGATTTTCGGTTTTTTCATTCTTTGGGTGGGTGTCGGAAATGTTGATACGCTTTTTATTCGTTTTAGCGAGCATACATATATTTATCTGCGCGATGTGATGGGGGCTTAGAGCGCTTATGGCAGAGAACGATAGTAGTCAGGATAAAACCGAAGAACCCACCGGCCGGAAACTCGAAAAAGCGCGAGAAGAAGGTCAGGTTCCCCGATCAAAAGAGTTAAATACAACTTTTTTACTGATTGTCGGGGCGGGGGGCTTGTTAATTTTTGGTAGCGGTATCGCAGCATCTTTAACAAAGATCATGACTGCTAGTTTTTCGTTTTCTAGAGAGGCGACACAAGATACAAGCCAGATGGGAATGTATCTCGCAAGAGCCGCGGTTGAAGTTGCAGAAGGTATTTTGCCGTTTCTAATTTTGTTGTTTGTATCGGCTATTGCAGGGTCCGTTGCTTTGGGTGGTTGGCTTTTCTCAACTAAAGCTCTGGCGCCTAAGTTTAGCCGAATGGACCCAATTAAAGGCTTGGCGAAGATGTTTTCCCTCAAGTCCTTAGTGGAGCTCATAAAGGCGATTGCAAAGGTGTCATTGGTTGTCGCAGTTGCAGTTTTGATTATTCACTCGCAATTGCCAACGCTTATCGGGCTTGCCGATCAAAATGTAATTTCAGCAATGGAAACAGCTTCCAAAATACTGGGGTGGGGTTTTTTCTATTTAGCATGTACGATGATCGTGATCGCTATGATTGATGTACCTTTTCAGATATTTGATCATACAAAAAATCTGAAGATGACGAAGCAGGAAGTGAAAGACGAATTCAAGGACACGGAAGGTAAGCCAGAGGTTAAACGGAAGATTCGCCAATTGCAGATGGAAATGGCGCAGCGTCGAATGATGCAAGATGTTCCTCAGGCTGACGTGGTGATTACCAACCCAACTCACTTTTCAGTCGCGCTACGATATAAACCTGAAGAAGATGCCGCGCCAATTTTGCTTGCGAAAGGGCATGATCAAGTCGCCTTGAAGATTAGAGAAATTGCCAACGAACATGATGTCGAAATTGTTGAGGCTCCACCGCTTGCGCGTTCGGTCTACCATCATGCCGAGATTGGTCAGGAAATTCCGAGTGGTTTGTATATGGCGGTTGCACAAGTGCTGGCATACGTATTTCAGCTTAAGCAGTTTAGGCGTCGCGTTATTACAAAACCTCCGAAACCGGACTTCCCCATACCGGATGATCTTAAATATGATGGCTCTTGATTAAGGGGCTGGCATTGCCTAATTACCGTAAACTGTAGAAGTCGGCGTGAATCTTGCTGATACCTTACTGATATTTGTTTTTCGTCAAATTAGTGACGATATCAGTCTTGGTAGTGATATTTATGCAGCAAGCCGCAATGCTTCAACAATTCAAGGTTCTTACTCAGGGTAATCTCGCCATCCCGGTGCTATTGATTGCAATCCTGGGGATGATGACCCTTCCTGTTCCTCCTTTCCTGCTTGATTTGTTGTTTACCTTCAATATTGCTTTGGCGCTTGTTGTCTTGCTTGTTTGTGTCTACTCCCTGCGGCCCGTTGAGTTCGCGATATTCCCAACCGTTTTGTTAGTTGCCACGCTTTTACGTTTGGCGCTAAATGTCGCTTCAACTCGTGTTGTTCTCTTGGAGGGGCACGAAGGTGGCGATGCTGCAGGTAAGGTGATTGAGGCCTTCGGTGAGGTTGTCATTGGAGGCAATTACGCTGTCGGTTTGGTTGTCTTTGCTATTTTGATGATTATTAACTTTGTTGTTGTAACAAAGGGTGCTGGCAGGGTCTCGGAGGTTAGTGCGCGCTTTACGCTCGATGCGATGCCGGGTAAACAGATGGCGATTGATGCTGATCTTAATGCTGGCATTATCGAACAGGAAGAAGCCAAGTC
>NZ_LWGG01000909.1:0-1177 GCF_001635365.1 Oleiphilus sp. HI0128
CGAGATACCAACAGCGATGTAAAGGTTAGGTGCAACAATCTTACCTGTTTGACCAACCTGCATATCGTTAGGTACGAAGCCAGCATCAACAGCGGCACGTGATGCACCTACAGCAGCGCCTAGCTTGTCAGCAACAGACTCAAGAATCTTGAAGTTGTCGCCATTTTGCATACCACGGCCACCAGAAATCACGATGTCAGCAGCAGTCAACTCTGGACGATCAGACTTAGCCATTTCTTCACCAACGAAGGTAGAGATGCCAGCATCCTGAACGTTATCAATAGCTTCAACAGCAGCAGAACCACCTTCAGCAGCAACAGGATCAAACGCAGTACCACGAACAGTGATTACTTTGATGCCGTCAGAAGACTGAACAGTAGCGATCGCATTACCTGCATAGATAGGACGAACGAAAGTATCAGCTGATTCAACTTTGATGATGTCAGAGATTTGCGCCACATCCAACAAAGCAGCTACACGTGGAAGGAAGTCCTTACCCGTAGTGCCCGCAGAAGTAACGATGTGAGAATAACCTTTACCAAGATCAGCAACTAGTAGAGATAAGTTCTCAGCTAGAGAGTGACCGTAGGCTGCATTATCTGCAACCAATACTTTAGCAACACCTTCAGCTTTAGCAGCTGCTTCAGCCGCCGCACCACAACCTTCGCCTGCAACTAGCACGTCGATGTCACCACCGATCGCTTTTGCTGCACTCAAAACGTTTAGGGTAACTGGCTTGATGCTACCGTTATCATGATCTGCAATTACTAGTATACTCATGTTAGATCACCTTCGCTTCAGTCTTAAGTTTGTCAACCAATTCAGCAACATCGGCAACTTTAATACCTGCTGAACGCGTAGCTGGCTCTTCAACCTTGGTAATCTTCAAGCTAGCAGCAACATCAACACCCAGGTCAGCTGGAGTTGTCATTTCAAGCGGCTTTTTCTTCGCTTTCATGATATTTGGAAGAGAAGCATAACGTGGCTCGTTCAAACGCAAGTCAGTTGTTACAACTGCTGGCAAGTTCAAACCAACTGTCATCAGACCACCATCAACTTCACGAGTAACATTTACTTTGTCGCCATCAACAACAACTTCAGAAGCAAACGTACCTTGAGGCATACCAGTCAATGCAGCAAGCATCTGACCAGTTTGGTTGTTATCAGAGTCGATAGA
>NZ_LWGG01000910.1:0-804 GCF_001635365.1 Oleiphilus sp. HI0128
GCTGTACCCACCGCCCCTAATTTCATGGCCACCCAAAAAAACAGTTGCACCAGACTTTTTCTATTTCGGCGGTTTTAATAGAGAATATTTAAGTAGCAAATGATCTAATTTGCCAGAACTCTTAAGTTCTTTTAAACCCTTTGATAGAATATTTGCATAAAGTTTTGCGTTACGTTTTTTCGGAGAAAAAGCGATATATATGTCTTCTTTTGAAGCAACCCCTGCTGATTTGATATCTTCATACGAATTAAGGCCTGTCAAATAGTTTAGCACTATATTAGATTCCTCTACGAAAGCATCAATCCTATCTATTTTAAGTAATTCAACTAGACGGCTAAAAGCATCATCACCATGAAGAATAGTTAAACGTGCGATATTCGCTTGGTTTGGCTCAATATATTCCTTAAGAAGGCTGCCATAAGAGTAATTCTTTATAGCACCAAGGTTGATATTCTGTAATGACTTAAACCCACTAAAACGCCAATCAGATGTGTTTTTCACATAGAAAACATGTTCAATGCTATACAAAGGTTCATCTGGAAAAATGAAATCAGGTGTTTCATCTCTACCCGTACCAATAATTCCATCATAGTCACCATTACGGACAGTCAAAATTGAACGAATCCAGGGCCTAACGATATAATTTATCTTATACCCCTCCTGCGAAAAGGAATAATTTGCAATCTCTACCAAAAGGCCAGGTCTCTCTGTGCCAGGAACACAGTTATAGGGGCACCATTGATCTGCAACTAAGGTAATTTCCTTTCCTTGATCACTAGTTGATGACGCATAGCTAATGGACAC
>NZ_LWGG01000911.1:0-1830 GCF_001635365.1 Oleiphilus sp. HI0128
CGCTTGTCTGAAGTTGCACACTCTCTAGGTTGGGCGGCTGCAGGCGCAGATAAAAATAACCTGCCTTACCCACGAATTTTTGCCTTGCACGATACAAGCTATTTGTCCGAGTCAGGCCTGATTCCTCCTTATGTGCCCTCAAGTGGTTCGTCAGACGGTTTTGAGCAATACCAAGTAGGGCAGTTCGAAAATTGGGCTGGTGGGCTTGATTATAGCGCTTCCAGTGGAGGTAATTGGTTGTTTGATCGATCAAGTGCCATGTTCAAAGCGTATATGTCTACTGGGCGGGTAGAATTCTTAAAAGAGGCATTCCTATCGAAGCAGTTCTACTTCTCGCATGTGCGGAATGATGGAACGGCCCCGGCAATGGCTGGTGGTGATGGTTGTTTTACATTTGGTGGTGTTGCTTGTGCTGATGGGAAATATATTGCTCCGCAGCAGGCTAAATTGAGCTGGGCCCTTACTGGCGATGATAGTCAATGGGATGATCCATTAATTACCAATATGGCGTTACAATCTGACTTGGGATGGAATCAATATGGTACGAGAGACACCTTTAATAACGAGAATGAAGGTTTTACTGAGCGCGGGGCAGGTATAGCAGGACTAGCAGAGATTAATGCCTATGAAATGACGGCTGATTCAACGGTTTTAGCTCACCTTAATGAGCGAATTAACTCTCTGAAAGATATGCAGCAAACTGAAAAAACCTGGGATGTAGAAAATGGTTGGACACCGAAAAGTGGTGGCTTTACTCATAATATCGATGTTCACGAAGGTGTGCATAATGAGGGGAGTGCACCATTAGGTGATAGTAGCTCTAGAGGCTTCTCAGCATGGATGACTGAGAATATCGTAGATTTCCTCTGGCAAGCTTACTGGATAACAGGAAATACCGATGCGCCAGAAATGCTAAGACGCATCGCGTCTGCAGTTGAAAATTATGGCTTTACCTCGAATTACAATTCAGAGCTAGGACAGTATGTAAGGAAGGAGGGTTTTACCGGGTATAATAAAACTAAGAGCTGTAATACTACCGGTGCCGAAACAGACTTAGTTTACATGGCGAGTGCTCATGCCCCGTTATCATCTCGGATTAGTGATGACTGGTGGCCCTATTACTCTGATACACATAATATTGAAACAGTTTTGACTCTCGGTGCAGGTTACTACTTTGAAACCGATGAGGCTAAAAAGGTTCAGCTTTCTACTCGAATCGGTAAGATTATCGAAGGCTGGGTAAACCCGAACTGCGCAGAGGTCTTTAGCAATGTTTATAGGCTTTTCAATTGGCAGCATCGTTCTAACTCTGTTCGTACATGGCAGTGGGTTGCAGAGCAAAGTGGCGTAGAGGTTGTGACTCCAGCACAAAGTTTACCACTGGCTCCAGGTTTATTTGTGGCTCGAATAGTTAGTACAGGTGGTACGGATTCTGGCAGCACAGGTGGTACAGATTCCGGCAGCACAGGTGGTACAGATTCCGGCAGCACAGGTGGTACAGATTCTGGCAGCACAGGTGGTACAGATTCTGGCAGCACAGGTGGTACAGATTCTGGCAGTACAGGTGGTACAGATTCTGGCAGTACAGGTGGTACAGATTCTGGCAGTGCAGGTGGCGATATCATCCCTGTTTTTGTAGCGACGGCATCTTGCTCGGCTGGGGATGATCCTCACTGGCAATGTGGTGGTCAGTGGAGCGATATTCAGAATGTCGCTGATAGTGACTTTATCGCAATATGCCCGGGCGCTGAAGGCGGAAATTACTCTGATTGTGCTGACGATGATACATTTGTTTTATTCTCAAACGTTACTTCAAATGATGGCTTTTTT
>NZ_LWGG01000912.1:0-2568 GCF_001635365.1 Oleiphilus sp. HI0128
TCAGGCAATGCTTTTGGCGAAGCAGGCTGCCGTGTAGTTATTGAAGAATTTCTTGATGGCGAAGAAGCCAGCTTCATCGTTATTGCAGATGGTAAGAATATTCTACCGATGGCAACCAGCCAGGACCATAAGCGCGTTGGCAACGGCGACACTGGCCCAAATACTGGTGGAATGGGTGCCTATTCACCGGCTCCAGTTGTAACCCAGGAGATCCATGATCGCATCATGTCTGAAGTCATTATCCCAACCGTCGAAGGTATGGCGAAGGAAGGCAATGACTATACAGGCTTCCTCTATGCAGGTTTAATGATTTCAAAAGATGGCCAACCAAAAGTCATCGAATATAACTGCCGTTTCGGCGACCCTGAAACACAACCTATTATGATGCGCCTGCAATCTGATCTAATTACTCTATGCAATGCGGCATTGGATAAGACTCTCGATAAAACAACAACAGACTGGGATTCTCGCGCAGCAGTTGGCGTTGTCTTGGCCGCTGGTGGCTACCCAGGAAGCTACGACAAAGGCCTCATCATTAAAGGCCTAAAGCAAGGCGAGTCTGATGTTGCAAAAGTATTTCATGCAGGCACCAAACTCGATGGCGAGCAAGTAGCAACGTCTGGTGGCAGAGTATTATGCGCTACAGCTCTGGGCAACAATGTGACTGAAGCTCAGCAAAAGGCCTATCAGCTTGCACAAAATATCAGCTGGGAAGGTATGTTCTATCGAGATGACATTGCCTACCGAGCCATTGCCCGAGAGCAGCAGTCTTAAGGCAGCCAAACCCTGTAAACTAATCTGTCTGGGTGACCTATGAACTATAGCGACATAGAGAAATTCGCAAAAGAGCTAGCAATCAAAGCTGGCTCGATGATTAAGTCGGAACGAGCAAAAGGCTCACTCAGTCAGAATTACAAAGATCAACATGAGCTAGTAACATCTGCAGACATTGCAGCAGACAAACTAATCATCGAAGCTATTCAAGAAAAATTCCCTCACCACCGTATCATGTCTGAAGAGACATATACCGATACGAGCCAAGGCAAAGACCTAGCTGAACCCATCTGGATTATTGACCCCATTGACGGCACCGTTAATTATGCTCACGGCCACTTTATGGTCGCCGTCTCTATCGCATTCGCGTGTGAAGGTGAGGTACAAGTGGGAATTGTCTACAATCCGTTTCTGGACGAGTGCTATTCCGCTATTTTGGGGCAAGGCTCTTATTTGAATCAGAACAAGCTATCCGTCAGCAACCAAGACAATTTACGGAAAGCCCTGATTGCCACGGGTTTCCCTTACGATAAAAGCACCGTACCTGAAATCATGCGCCGAACAGAAAAGGTGCTGATGAAATGCCAAGACATTCGCCGCCTAGGCTCTGCTGCAATGGATATCTGCTGGGTTGCAAATGGCCGCCTTGACGGCTATTTTGAGTCACTGAGCCCCTGGGACTTCGCTGCAGCCAGACTGATTGCCCTTGAAGCCGGTGCACGCTGCGGCCACTTCACCCCAGTACCTGAAGGTATTCCTGCCTGCATCTACAACAACAACCTTCTCATTAGCACGCCAGCAATCTATGACGCTCTAGACGAAATTCTGGATTAGAGCTCGCTGAATCCAAGGCAAAAAAAAGGAGCCAAAATGGCTCCTAAAAAGTCCTTATAACAACTAGGGATTGGAAAGTGATGATTGGAGAGGCTCCGCGCAACTAAGTCACTTCCCCTTGCGCTGATAACTTAAGCCTAGCCAAGTTAAGCAATAATTCCTGTGCATCTTTCATTTCAACACCTTTTAACACCTAGCGTTACAGGCATCACGCCCTCTGTTACAAAACCAGGAACAGACACTTTGATAAACAAGAAAATATAAACATTAATTTATTCAACAAAACCAATGATTTATGTTGCAAAGCTATAATTTAGATTATATTATCCACTTAATGCACTGTTACATATAATTAAAGATAAACCTTAATATAGGCATGTCGCTGGGCGGTTTATATAGATCAGTGCAGAAAACAATAGAAACAAGCAACACAAAATCTCCTAAACCCTTAAAAATAAAAGGAAATTGGAGATATAGCAGAAAGATAGATAGGTACCATTATGTCACAAGAAGCCATTGCACTCCCTGAATGCAGCAGCGAATCCCCCAGAGTTGTAAGAGAAACTGTACGCCAACAACTAAGCAGTGATATTGAAGAATTTCTAAAAAGAGGTGGTAACGTAGAACGCGTTGATAATAACGTACGAGCTGACCCGCCAAAGAAGCCGACCATGAATTATGGCTCAGCACCAATCTAAGCCAGTACTACGTTAAAAGCGATAGCAGTACCGCTTAGCTTCTTCTTTCTTCCATCGCTCTCGGTAACTTTTTCATCTAAGAATATTACCGAGAGTGATAAAAGTGAATTTAAATTCACCCTATTCGCTATTTTCCTGTAAAAAGACCTGATTATTTCTAAAAAGACATTGCAGATTTCGAAATCTATGCGACAATTCGCACTCACTTTGAGACCTGCCACACACTATTACCGTCTCAAGGCACTCGCTTTTTTGTAGTCAT
>NZ_LWGG01000913.1:0-6131 GCF_001635365.1 Oleiphilus sp. HI0128
GTCTACTTTGATGTCTAGGTGAAGCTCACCCATTCCGCGTAGAATTGTTTCACCTGAGTCTTCGTCAGTGTGAACCTGGAATGTTGGATCTTCTGCAACCATCTTACCGATCGCGATACCCATTTTCTCAGAACCGCCTTTGTCTTTAGGCTTAACAGCAATCGAGATTACTGGCTCAGGGAAGACCATCGCTTCAAGTGTACATTCGTGCTTGGGATCACAAAGTGTGTGACCTGTTTGAACGTTTTTCATGCCGACGATTGCAAGGATGTCACCAGCTTGAGCTGAATCTAGCTCGTTACGATCTTCAGCTTCCATCTCACACATACGGCCGATACGCTCAGTCTTACCTGTGAAGGAGTTAAGTACTGTGTCGCCTTTGTTCAGCTTACCTGAATAAACTCGGATAAAGGTAAGTGCGCCGAAACGGTCATCCATGATCTTAAATGCAAGTGCGCGGAATGGCTCGTCAACAGCAACTGTAGCAACTTCGCCAGTTGGCTCGCCCACTTCATCAGTCAATGGCTGAGGAATAACTTCTGTGGGTGAAGGCAAGTAGTCAACAACAGCATCAAGAATTAACTGGATACCTTTGTTCTTAAATGCAGAGCCACAGTAAGTAGGGAAGAATGTCAGGTCATTAGTACCTTTACGAATACAGGCTTTGATCTGTTCCGTAGTTGGCATTTCGCCTTCCATGTACGCCATCATGATGTCGTCATCAACCTCAACAGCTGTTTCAATCAACTGCTCGTGATACATGTCTACATCGTCAACCATATCGGCTGGAACGTCTTCTACTTTGAAGTTTTCAGGTAGGCCTGTGTCATCCCAAACATAAGCTTTCTTAGAAAGAATATCGACAACACCAACAAAGTCATCTTCGGTTCCGATTGGAAGAGTCATAACTAGCGGCTTAGCGCCTAGTACGTTCTCTACCTGGTCAACAACTTTCAAGAAGTCAGCACCTAGACGGTCAAGCTTGTTTACGAAGATGATACGAGCAACGCCAGACTCATCTGCATAACGCCAGTTTGTTTCTGATTGAGGTTCAACACCACCAGAACCACAGAATACACCGATACCACCATCAAGAACTTTCAAAGAACGATATACTTCTACTGTGAAGTCAACGTGTCCAGGAGTATCTATGATGTTCATGCGGTGATCATCCCAGAAGGTTGTGATCGCTGCAGACTGGATAGTAATACCACGCTCAGCTTCCTGCTCCATAAAGTCAGTTGTAGATTCACCATCGTGAACCTCACCAGTCTTATGGATCTTACCAGTTAGCTTTAGAATACGTTCTGTAGTGGTTGTTTTACCAGCATCAACGTGAGCGAAGATGCCTATATTTCTGTATTTGGATAGATCTGTCATTATTCTACTCAATAAGTTCAGGGCGGAAAAAAATTTGCGGTAGTATACAGGATTTTTTTCGAAAGTTTGAAAAAAAACGTAACATTTTATGCCTGGGCAAAAAATAGTCGTATTTAATTTATTTAGGCAGCTATTTTTTCTGCCATGGGCTGTTACATAAGTCGATATAAAGCGCTTCAACTTTGCTACGAGCCCAAGGGGTTTTTCTTAGGAATTTTAAGCTGGACTTAATGCTCGGGTCGTATTGAAAGCAACGAACAGGAATTCTATTGCCTAGTTCTTCCCAGCCGAAATGAGATTCAAGCTTTATAAGAATCTTTTCTAAAGTCATTCCATGAAGAGGGTCGTGGGACTGGTCATGCACCTTGTGTGTCTCGCTATATTATTCGCCGGTTTTAATCAGGTAGATACCATCACTCTCTATACGGATCTGCCGTTGTTTATAAAGTGTGCCTATTGCGGTCTTGAATGCTTTTTTACTGATTGAAAATGCATCGTATATTTCCTCTGGCTTACTCTTGTCAGAAAGAGGCAGGTAGCCTTCACTTTTTTCTAACCTGTCGAGCACTCTCTCGGCTAAATTTTCTATTTTCTTAAATCCGGGAGCATGAAGCGACAGGTCTACTTTACCGTCATTTCTAACTTGCTTGATAAAGCCTTTAACTTTTTGGCCAATCTTGAGGGGGCGGACGACATCACTAAAAAATAAAAGGCCCCAATATTGGTTGTCAATAACGGCACTGTAGCCTAAGTCCGTTGTAGCAGAGATTGCTAAGTCTACTTTTTGGCCTTGTTTATAATCGTTAGGGAGGCGACCAATATACTTGTTGAGTTTTGTTGACGCGGCAATGCGGTGAGTTTCTTCATCAGTGTATATGTATACAAGGTAAGACTTTCCAACTTCCATTGTCATATGTTGTTGGTTATAAGGTACCAGCAAATCCTTTGGTAGCCCCCAGTCTAAAAAAGCGCCGATATTATTTACATCCGTTACTTCTAAAAACGCGACTTCGCCCACTTGCGCCCGTGGTGTTTGGGTCGTGGCGATAAAGCGATCTTTGGAGTCAAGGTAGACGAAAACATTAAGCGGATCACCAACTTCACAATCTTCAGGCACATAGCGTTTTGGCAGAAGTATTTCACCAAGCCAGCCGCCTTGTAGGTAGGCGCCCTGAGGCTCGAATTTGATAACTTCTAATAAATTATTGCGACCGATTTTTGCCAAAGTATACGTACCTGTTCAGACAGATTTGAGGGAGTAATTTTCGCAGAGTGTACATCTCTTTTACGTCAATCACTAGGTATATTCCTAAAACTATATTAGTATTGTCTAATATAGTTAAGGTTTAATTGATGATGTGAGCTAAAAGAGGAAGGTTAAGTGAACAATAACGAGCCCTTGGTAATCGATTACTTTAGTGATGTTCTGTGTATCTGGGCGTGGATTGCCCAAAGACGAATTGAGGAAATGAAAGAAGAGTGGGGGGAGCAGGTTTTGCTGCGCCGACACTATATTAACCTCTTCGGCGATACGAAAACGCGAATGGCAAAACAATGGGGGGAGCGCGGTGGCTACGAAGGCTTCGGTCGTCATGTGCAAGATGCTGCGGCTCCTTATGATAATGCGCCGGTTAACCCGGAAATCTGGAAGACTGTGCGGCCAAAATCCTCTTTGAATGCGCACTTAGTCCTCAAGGCTTGTGAGCTAGCGTATAGCCCTCAGCGCTCTGCTGATTTAATGCTGTTAGTGCAAAAAAGTTTTTTTGTCGATAATCTGGATGTGGGCTTGCTTGATAATGTGCTCTTGCTGGCTAAGCAAAGTGGTATGGATAGCGATGCATTAAAAACCTTGATTGATGAAGGTGATGCGGCAGCACTATTGATGAGCGACTATCAGAAAGCAGCAGAACTGAATATTAAAGGCAGTCCTTCATGGATTATGAATAATGGTCGACAAGAACTCTTTGGAAACGTTGGTTACCGAATATTACGAGCCAATATTAAAGAGGTCTTGTCGAAACCGGGCTATGAAGCGAGCTGGTGCTAGTCTACGTCGGTGCCGGCTTCACCTTCTCCGATCACTTCTTTTTCTTTTAGGGCTGCTTCGTACCAATGCTTCATTGAAGGTAGGGTAAGCAAGCGGTCGATATAAGCTCTGCTGGTATCCGATACTTCAATTTGATAAGTCGCAAAACGGGAAGCAACCGGAGCAAACATGCAGTCGGCAATGGAGAACTCTCCAAACAACCAATCGCCATCATGGCGGTTGAGCGCATCTTGCCACATGCCGTCGATGCGTTGAATATCCTTAATGCAGTCCTCATGGAGGTTGACTTTACGAGTAGCCCGGCAGTTCATAGGCAGGGCGCTTCTTAAGGCTGGAAAACCTGAGTGCATTTCAGCGCAGTAGGCTCGGGCAGTGGCTCTGTCACTTGGGTCTTCAGGCCAGCCTTTACCTTTAAGATATTGCTCGGAAACATACTCACAAATTGCCAATGAGTCCCAGACTGTAAGGTCCTTACCTTCCTTGTCATCAATCAGTACAGGAACTTTGAAGGTGGGGGAGTAATCCGCGAGGCGCTGATGGGTATTTTCTTCAAAAAGGAATACTTTAATTTCGTCGAACGGGATGTCAAAGTGAGTCAGTAATAGCCAGGGCCGAAGTGACCATGATGAATAATTCTGATTACCAATAACTAGTTCCATATCTGTCTTCCTATTTTTAGTGTTTATCCGCCTGAACGTTTTACTTTGTAGCCTTGCTCAGTAAGAATCTTCAATAGCAGTTCACGGTGATCGCCTTGGATTTCGATATTTCCATCCTTCACTGCACCACCGACACCACATTTCTTTTTGAGCTCTTTGGCGAGACCTTTTAGCTCGTTGTTTTTTAGCAGTATTCCACTTAAGACGGTCACACCTTTGCCTTTTCGGCCTTTCGTGTCGAGGCTTACACGTACGATGCCGTCTCCCTCTGGAGTTTGGTCTGCAGAGCAAGTGCATTCGTCAATGGCTTGTTCACACTCTGGACAAGTTCGCCCTGTTTCGGTGGAGTAGACAAGTCGATTGTTTCTAGGCATTGCTTTTGCTCTCTTTGAGTTCCATATGTGAAGAATGTTTTAAATTACTTTTATTGAGGTGGCGCACCCAATACAGTGCACCCGTGCCAACTATTATATTAGCAAGGCTTGTGGCCAGATATATACCCGCGAGATCAAAAAAATTACCAAGCGCTAATGCCAAGGGAATAAAAATTACGATTAAGCGTAGAAGTGACATGACCAAAGAGGGCATTGGTCTGCCGATACCGTTAGCTGCTGACGAGCTCAGCATAATGATGCCAAGAAATAGATAGCTGATAGGCACTAAGTATAAGTAGAGGGTGGAGGACTCAATAACTGATTCGTCTGCCGAAAACAACCCGGTTAGAGGCTTGGCAAATAGCCATAAACAAACGCTTGCCCCCAGTCCCCAAAGTGCAACGAACTTGAAGCTCATCTTAAGTGCTTCGAAAACCCGGTCATGTTTTTCTGCGCCCCAATTTTGGCCAACAAAAGGGCCCATAATGGAGGTTAGCCCCATAATTACGACAAGAAAGATTGCTTCAATACGTGACGCAACACCAAAACCGGCAACAGACTCGGGGCTGAATCGGGCTACAAGCCAGGTTGTTATCGCGATTGAAAGTGGTGCAATTAGATTTGTTCCTACAGCGGGAACAGCTATTTTGAGGATTGCCTGCCAGCTTTGTAATACCCGGCCATAGCAGCTCTTAAGGCTCAAGAAGTCGAACTTCTTTATCAATACATACAAACCAATTACCAGGGCAATCGAATACGCACAAACGGTTGATATGGCAGCGCCAGCTAGCCCAAGTTTAGGGAAACCAAGCAAGCCGAAAATTAGAATGGGGTCTAATATCATATTCACTATTGCAACGCTTATCATAACCATGCTGGGTAGTTTTGTATTGCCGGCAGCGCGAATAGCCGAATTACCGACCATCGGTATAACCACTACAAAGCTGGCTAGAAACCAAATATCCATAAACTCATGTATGAGCTCAAACAAGTCCTGCGGTGCGCCAAGTAGGGTGAAGATCGGATCCATAAAATGGTAGCCAAGTACGGCAAAGCAGATGGCTACGATCAGGGCGATTAATATCGCTTGTGTGCAGTATGCTTGCACTAAGGTATGTTGTTGAGCCCCAATTGCACGAGCGATAACGGAAGAAGTTCCAATGCCAATGCCAAATGCCAGACTTAATAGGATAGAGATAATTGGAATGGTAAAACTCATTGCGGTGAGTTCGCGAGTGCCGAGTTGTCCGACATAATAGGTGTCTACAATGTTCATCGACATGATGGCCAAGATGCCGCCAATCATAGGAACCGTCATTTTGTAGAGCTGCTGGCTGATATTGCCTTCGGTAAGGTTGCGTTTTCTCAAAATATTAACGAATAGTTATACTTCAGTGTCGTAGGCTAGAGGATGNATAGAATCTTTAGGGGACTATATCACGAACTTCGATGAAAAGAGTGCTTAAAGGGAGGGGAGATCAGGGCGCGTCTTTTTGCTGTTCATTGGGTTTGCCCTCAGCTGGCGTTTCATCGGAGTTTTGTTTTGCATCACTATCATCGCTTGGTGCTTGCGTTTTGTGCTTATGTACCTGGCTCATTTTGGATCTGAGCACTTCCATCTGTTCCTCTTGAGTCTCAATCATTTCTTGTAAAGCATCTTCCTGCTCAGCG
>NZ_LWGG01000914.1:0-2660 GCF_001635365.1 Oleiphilus sp. HI0128
CCTGGGAAACTTTCTGGATCCTATTTTATGGTTTTGCGACTTATGGAAACTCTGGCTACCTCAGAGAACAGGTATGCTTATATATGTGCCCTTATGCACGCTTCCAAAGCGCCATGTTCGATAAGGACACTCTGATTGTCTCCTACGACGATGACCGTGGCGAGCCAAGAGTTAAGGGTAAAAAAAGAAAGGAAATGGCCGACCAGGCAGGTGACTGTGTTGACTGCTCTTTATGTGTGCAGGTCTGCCCTACTGGCATCGATATTCGCGAAGGCTTACAGTATGAGTGCATTGGCTGCGCAGCTTGTGTGGATGTATGTGACCAGGTAATGGAAAAAGTCTCGAAACCTCAAGGTTTGATTCGCTACACCACTGAACATTCCTTACATCACGAAAAAACTAAGATTCTTAGGCCGCGAATTGTCGCTTATGCTATTTTGTTAGTTGCTTTATTTGTTGCCTTTGTTATTGCCATTGCAATGCGTTCACCGCTAGCAGTTGATGTACTCAGAGATCGTGGTGCACTATACCGCGTTATCGACGCGTCTAATATTGAAAACGTCTATAACTTTAAGGTGATGAATAAAAGTAAGAATGCGCAAACATATCAAATTGATGTGTCCGGAATTGACGGCGCAAAGGTTTCTTACAATGAAGTGCAAAAAATAGCACCAGGCGAAGTTGGCAATGTTACCGTAACCGTTGCAAGCCCCGTAGCGTCTTTAGATAAACCTATTGAAACTCTTGAGTTTACAATCTCTACCAAGATTGAGGATGATATATATAAGGTTCAAGAAAGTTCTCGATTCTTCAGCCCAAGATAGCACCGTAATCACAATACCTACCCAGAGATGGAATATAACAATATGAACGATACAAATAATAAACCTCAAACTGCCTGGTATAAGCAGTTTTGGCCTTGGTTTTTAATAGCATTACCAGCATCAGTTGTTGTCGCGAGCATGTTCACAATCTCGATTGCTATAGATAGCGCGCCAATAATTACTGACCGTGAGATCGGGCGATTTGCCCGTGAAGAAGTGAAAGAACCTTAAGCTTATACTTGCAGTTTTCCGACGATGCTTTCAAGCTGATTAGCAAGATCAGCTATCCTCTTTGAGTCTTCGCTAACACTCATTGCATTAAGTAGAACGTGGTCGGCTCCTTTTTTGACTTCCTCTAGGCCATTGCTCACAGCGAGACTTGTTTGGCTCTGCTCTTCAGCGGCAGACGCCACGACAAGATTACTGCGATTGATACGATCACTTAGGGAGCGAATATCAGAGAATAAAGCAACCGTACGCTCCGAGCTCTCAACGCTGTTGTTTGCTGTCGAGGTACCTTGATCCATTACCCGAATAATATCGCTGGTTACACTTCGAATTGCATTTACAAGCTGCTGTATCTTCTCGCTCGACTCATGTGCATGTTGAGCGAGCGAACGAACCTCATCTGCAACCACCGCAAAGCCACGACCAGACTCTCCTGCTCTTGCAGCTTCAATTGCAGCATTGAGCGCCAAAAGATTAGTCTGTTCAGAGATTACCTGTATCTCGCTTGTTGTAGAATCTATTCTCTTCGTATCATCTTGCAAGGTTGATATCAAAGTCGAAACTTGGTCGATCTCCTGACTTAGCGTATGTGTAACATCCTTGGCTTGTTGGACTTCTAGCTCGCCCGAAGCAGTGAGATCAGCCGCAGACGAACTAACTTCATGCATCTCTGAAGCGCTGCTGGCCACTTCCTGTGCGGCAATTGTTAATTGCGCAATTGACTCTAGAATTGCCGCAGTTTCCTGCTGTTGCTCAGACATATCCCGCTCGGTTCGATTTGCATTCTCCTGAAGGCTTGCAGCAGATTGATGCAGCGATCCAGCAGTATCCATAAGCACTTTAACGGTACTTTGATAATTATCTTGCATGGCATTAAAAGCCTCAGCCATGTCGCCCACTTCATCAAGACAATCTATTTCTACTCTTGCAGTTAAGTCACCATTCTTCCTAACATGTCTCATAACTGATTTTAGATTATCAATATGACGTTCAAAGAAGGTAATCAAAATCTGTGAGCAGACTAAAAGAACTAACATCAAGACAAATACGACGGAGGCAAAATTGAGCGCTTGAGCTTTAAACATTTGTATCAAAGAAGGTTTAACGGCTACACGCGCAATGATTGCGCCATTGTCAAGACTCGCTTTTGTAAGAGTCACGGCAGGGAACTCATCGAGCCATCCACCACCAAAGGTAACAAGCAATTCTTTTGCATCGAGCGCCTTGTCGATAGACTCACTTGAAATTGAATTGTGAACATTTTTACCAGTAAAATAATCTTGCTGACCTGACTCACGGTAAATCAGGTTATTACTAGCTGCTGTCAATGCCCGGTACTCTAGTGGGTCCAACTCTTTTGAAATAGATAGTAAGCTATCGACAATATCAGCATTGTCCTCACGACTTTCATCCAAGATGAAAGAATGATTTATTGCAATGGAGGCAGCAACCATTAAACAAACAATGGTAAATGAAACCCCGTTTAACAACCAAAACTTATACTTTAAACGGAGATTCAAAAGAAACTTATACATATCTGGTAAGGCTCAATTAATTATTATCGTCAATAAAATAGCAGTATAGACCTAAACTTCGGATTCTAAAGGA
>NZ_LWGG01000915.1:0-1858 GCF_001635365.1 Oleiphilus sp. HI0128
ATATACTTGCTCAAGTTACTTACTGTTCAAATAAATTGTACAGGTCGTTGACTTGATAATTTCTTAAGCAACATCCTCTCTAACAAGTTAGATCAGAGTGCTTTATCGTGAAATCATCTCAGCCAGCGCCCACACGAATTGCTTGGTTAATTTTTTAAAGAGCTTGCTTGAGATCCCTCAAGCGAGGCGCGTATTCTACAGCGTCTCATTTGCTTGTCAACGATTTTTTTTAATTTGTTTTCGAAGAAATTTAAATTCAAAACCGAAAACCAAAACCTTTAACAAGCGAAGATAAATTACTGATTTTAATCACTTAATTTATCCTCTATCTCCTTCAAACTTCGCCGCTTTCGAAGCGGTTCGCCTTAAGGAGGTGCGCATTATATAGAGCTGATTCTTTAGGTCAACACCTTTATCAAACTTTTTATAAATTAGTTTGTAACGCTATTTTAACGAGACTTTAGCTATCTTTTTCTTGCCCGCCTGAATCACATATATACCAGGCACCGACAACTTCAAGCTCGCCTCTACCTTCTCGCCTTCTACATAGACTGCACCGCGACCCAAGACATCTTTAGCTGCTGCACCATTCTTTACCAAAGCCGCCATTCTTAGTACAGCAGATACTGGCAACTCCGACTGCCCCTCAGCATCAACATCAACTTCCGGAACATTATCTGGAATCTCACCCAAACCGACTCGGTTGCCTGCCGAGTTATGCGCAGTCGCCGCCGACTCCGCATCATGGAAACGCTCAATGATTTCGCGCGCAAACAGATCTTTAACCTCTTGCGGGTTTCTCCCTTGCGCAACCTCTTGTTTAAGAACCTCTATCTCTGCCAATGACTTAAAGCTTAATAATTCATAGTAGCGCCAGATCATTTCATCAGGTAGCGATAGCAACTTCGTGTACATCTCACCCGGCGCATCATTCACACCCACATAGTTATTGAGCGATTTGGACATTTTCTGGACACCATCCAAACCCTCTAATAAAGGCATCGTTAGAATTGTCTGAGGATCCATACCCGCATTTTTCTGCAAAGTACGCCCCATTAATAAGTTGAACTTTTGGTCAGTTCCACCCAATTCAACATCTGCCGCCATTGCAACCGAGTCATAACCTTGCACTAACGGGTACAAGAACTCATGAATTGCAATGGACTGCTCCCCTTTAAAGCGCTTACTAAAGTCATCACGCTCTAGCATTCTCGCTACAGTATATTGCCCGGCCAGCTTGATCATATCCGCAGCAGACATCTTCGACATCCATTCTGAGTTAAACATGACCGCTGTTAACTCAGGATCTAAAATTTTGAACACCTGCTCTTTATAGGTCTGCGCATTTTGCGCCACCTGCTCTTCAGTCAAAGGCGGCCGTGTAGCACTTTTACCGGTAGGATCACCAATCATGCCGGTAAAGTCACCAATCAAGAACAGCACCTCATGACCAAGATCCTGAAACTGCTTCAACTTATTAATGAGTACCGTATGCCCTAAATGTAAATCTGGAGCAGTTGGGTCAAATCCAGCTTTGACACGAAGTTTCTTCCCCGCCTCAAGCTTCTTTACTAAGTCTTCTTCTACTATTAACTCTTCAGCTCCGCGTTTAATAATTTCTAGAGCTTCTTGAACCGATCCCATCTTAAACTTCACCTTTCAACGCATACCAATAACAATCGAGAAACAATCGCGACATCAAAAAACAAACAAGTATATCATCTTTAACATTACTGTAAGCTTTATAAACAAACATTGACTTTGCTTGAACCCAGCTTACAACTATACTTATAGGAATATTTAACAGATTTTCACATTTTTATGTGACTTCTAAAAAGCATTAATACTCACTTTATTG
>NZ_LWGG01000916.1:0-2326 GCF_001635365.1 Oleiphilus sp. HI0128
CAAGTTGATATTAAAGTAAAATCAGAGGCTACTGTTTATTTGTGGGGTAGCAAAGTTCGCTCATATCATTCTTGCACTTTTTGTGGTTGTACAACTCACTACACACAAAAAAGAGATGACGGTACAAATAGGGTCGCAATCAACGCCAGAATGGCTGCTCCTGAGATATTTAAGTCCGTTAATGTTAGGTTTTTCGATGGTGCTGATACCTTTAAATATGTTGAGAAATAGAGCACTTAACAAGTTTATCAAACCTCGTTCCGCCCACAAAGAAACGTGGGCTACACTGGACGCGCAAAGACACGCGCGCCGTTTATAAAAGCGTTAAATTTTTTTGGCTCTAAAGGTATAGAGCTCAATATTCGGCAAGGAGTGCTCAGTTCTTATTAAGCATTCCTTCGTTTAAAGTTCTAGGGTGTGTGGCACGGTTTCCCACTGTTCCGCTCCACTGTTTAAGTTTCTCAGGCACTTTTTAATTTGCTGAGATTTCGTCGGTGGTGTGTTCCTATGGAATCCGGTAAAGTTATCACTTTAGGTATTCTAGTCTCAGGTCAAAAGCTTAGGTTTCGCCTGCGGCTACACAACGTGGTGTTGCGCTAGTTAGGTGTTCTAAAAAATCTAACCAGTTCATCAAACATCACTCCGGCCACAAAAACACGTGGCCTGCGTTGGACGCACGATAGAGCCGTGCGCCGTTTATAAAAGCGTTATAATTTTTAGTTGGTTCGTTTCATTGCCGTTTTATAAACATCACCACGTTCACGCTTACCAACTGAAATCACTGTCACAGTAATTATTTCGTCGTTTACTTCATAAACTAAACGGTAACCAGCTTGTCTAAGTTTTATCTTGTATAGGTCATTTGCCCCAGAAAGTTTTGCACTTGGTATTCTCGGGCCTTCTAATATTTCGGTTAGCTTTTTTTTAAATTGCTCTTTTATAGTAGCGCCAAGTTTATTCCATTCTTTAAGTGCAGACTTTTTAAACTCAAGCTCATAAGTCATTTAAGTTAACCTTAACGCTTTTCTCATTTTTTCGTTGTTCAGCAAGAGCTATTAACTCAAGGTCCTCAACGCGGTCCATTAAGTACTCATAGGCTTCGGCAGGCACGCAGTAAAAAGCAGGTTCATTTCTATTAAGTACCGCAATTGGTTTGCCATCAGCACTTAAAGCAACTTTCATTGGGTTAGCCTTTAATTCGCTAATACTAGCGGCAGCTTCTGTTAATATTCGGGTTGTCATAAAATCACCAGTACTATAAAGTGGTCGTTAATTAGGTCTTATTGTAGGCCGTAAAATATAACAAGGCAATCAAAGATCGCCCACAAAAACATGTGGGCTGGACCGTCGCTGCGCTCCGGCCCTTTATTGCGGCGTTAGCTGTAAAAATAATCTTGCCACTTCGTACGTTTAAGCGTACGATATTATTTTCTGTTCAGGAGAATAAAGATGAATATTCTTACGGCAAGTGAAGCCAGGGCAAACTTATACCGGCTTTTAGATCAAACTTCAGAGACTCATCAGCCAATAACTATTTCAGGCAAAAGAAATAGCGCTGTATTAGTCTCCAGTGAAGACTGGGAGTCAATTCAAGAAACCCTTTATCTTTTAACTGTTCCGGGTATGAGAGAAAGCATTAAAGAAGGAATGGCAGAACCTATTGAAGATTGTTCTAAGGAGCTTGATTGGTGAGTTGGGAACTCGTATATACCAAGCAAGCTCAAAAAGATGCAAAGAAACTTGCTTCCTCAGGTCTCAAAAGTAAAGCAAAATATTTGCTGCAAGTTATCGAAGAGAATCCGTTTCAAACACCACCACCATTTGAAAAATTGGTTGGTGATTTATCTGGTGCAATTTCACGACGTGTTAACATCCAGCACCGGATTGTTTACCAAGTTTATGAAGAGCAAAAAGTCATAAAAGTTCTGCGTATGTGGACACATTATGAGTAATACCAAAATTTGTTCAGCTAACAAGTTGCTCAAGTCGGATTGTGGTAAATTGTCATCTTGTTTGCAAAGAGCCGCAAACAAACCGCCAATTCACCACAACCGCTTAGCAAGGCGTTGGTATGACTCCCCACGTCAAGAGGCCCGCACAAAATCCTGCCGGAACCTCGGCCAGAGCCTTTCTTTTTAATTAACATTCTTCCCGTTAGGGAAGCGTCAACGCATCAGATGAAGCAAGTAATTTCGACGGTGATCATGCTGGTATTCGTGGGTTGCTAACGCGACGCGTTAACCTATCCAACCTTACTTATTACGTCGTGGTGCCTGTCTTCAGTCTATGCTCGTGGATCAATGTACTGCTAGCTCATTGCCAACCT
>NZ_LWGG01000917.1:0-1150 GCF_001635365.1 Oleiphilus sp. HI0128
AAAAGTCGATAATGCCTTGGACAGGCTCATCTATCGTAATCTGCATTAACTCTTCATTACTGAGATTTTTGTACTTATCTGCTAGCTTGGCAATGCTCTTAACCAGCCCTCGGCAATCTTTTCCTGCCGCCTCACACTTATCCATATAGCGCTTAACAGTTGGCTGAAATGCCTTGACCCATGCTTGCTGCTCAGGCTCACTAAACTTTATAATTTCAACACCCTGCTCGGCCAAGGTATTTTGTGCAGTTTGTGCAAATTCTTCAGTGCGCTGCACAACAGCCAAAGCCAATTTCTGCTGAAAGTCCGACAGTAACTGCTTGGTTGGTTTATTCAGCCGATCAAAGCTACGACGATTCATACAAGTCTCAATGGTCGTTGGTGCAATATTCAACTCTGTATAGTACTTGGCTTGCTCATAAATTTTAAAAGGAATAAAGCCCATATCAACCCAAACGATTGCATCAACCACGCCTTGCTGTAGGGCTGAATAGATCTCTGGAAACGGAATACGAACAACAGAGTAGCCTAAGTCTTCTGCCGCACCCGGCGCATTCATAAATGACACCACCTTTTTGCCTTTTAAGTCTTCAGGTCTACGAATAGGTGTTTTGCTCATTAAGCTTAGAGGTCTCACTGGCATAACATGTGCTGGATAAACACCTCGTCGAGTGAACTCCTCAGCCAAGCCATCAGCCATTAGCTCGTTCACAATTCGTGCAGTTAAGTAAGGGTTGGAAGGGGCTATATAGGGGAGCTGGATGGTTTTAAACAACTCAAAACCTTTTGCTTCGGCCAGTGTATAACACGTCCCAAAATCAGCCACGCCAGCGCGTAAAGCTTTGAAGCCTCCGGTGACACCATAGAGAGACCCACCGCCATACATTTTAATTTGCAATTCGTTGTTGGTTTTACGTTGTATCCAATCAATCCCTTTCTGCCAAACCGGTGGTAAATGAGAAACAGGAGGCGCCGGGTGTGCAAACTTCCACTGTGTCACTTTGCCACTCGTCGGGATCGAACCACCCTCCTCTAGCAACCAGGCGTCAACAGGTGTCGCGGAATAGGAAGTTGACGCGCCACTCATGAAGGCCAACACAAACCCAAGCATACGAAGCATTGCTTTAATTCTCTTAAACAACTCTTTTTA
>NZ_LWGG01000918.1:0-942 GCF_001635365.1 Oleiphilus sp. HI0128
TTCAGCATACGGGAAAGGACGATGAATAAGTCATCTAGCGTTAGCTTTATCGGAGATCGCAATAGTCGACCTTCCAGGCTCGATAACGCAAGATCAGCTGAAGCTCTCAAAATTTGCAATATTGTTGTAAGAGACATGCATGCCCTTCTGCAAGGCATGTTTGACGGCATAGATGACTCTTTTTTCGAGCTTGCTAACAATGCTAGAAACAACAATGAACAAAACCGCTTCTTTGAAGCAATGCGCGATATTCGCATTAAGCGCAAGAATATTGAGAATGACTTTAAGTCCAGTATCGAAGCGCAGTTTTCCCTTGAGCAAGTTCTTACTCCCTCTTCGAAACTAAACGCACCAGTCGAACCGAAAGGTTTTGAAAGTCTAAGCCTAGTTCAGAATGACGACCTCGAAGAGGAAGTCGCGATATCATCTATGGCGACTAAAGCCCAGGCAAATTTTCAAGGCCCTTTACTTCAGTTTCATACTCGAATTTGCAACCTATACGGCTGCGAGAACAATGAAGATGCAAACCTTCCTCTAGGCTTAAAAGACGTAATAGAAAGCTTTACAAGCGCCTGTGAAGTGCTTGAAATAGAGTTAAAAGAGCGGTTAATTGTTTTTAAGCAATTTGATCGATATGTTCTATCAAACCTTGGTCCTGTGCTAGACGAAGCCAACAAAACATTAATACGCCTTGGCATTATGCCATCGCTAAAAGCACCTCGCACCAAGCAAGGTAGCAAGACTGCCTCTTCGCCACATGATAAATCAACGCATGCTTCCGAAGACACGACTGCCAAGCAGCAAAACACTACAAATGTACTACCTCAGCTGCAAAACTTACTAGCAAATATTCGTAATAATCTAGGCCCCCAAGCGCTCAGTGCTGATTACAATCCTGGCCTGCCCACTCAATATGTGAGCACTCAAGACTTAATATCGCTA
>NZ_LWGG01000919.1:0-2334 GCF_001635365.1 Oleiphilus sp. HI0128
AAGTTTGAAGCTGACGTATATATCTTGGGTAAAGATGAAGGTGGTCGTCATACGCCATTCTTCCAAGGTTACCGTCCACAGTTCTACTTCCGTACGACTGATGTGACAGGTGCTTGTGAGTTGCCTGAAGGTGTTGAAATGGTAATGCCTGGTGATAACGTACAGTTAACAGCTACTTTGATCGCGCCAATCGCGATGGAAGAAGGTCTACGCTTCGCGATTCGTGAAGGTGGTCGTACTGTAGGTGCGGGTGTTGTAGCTAAGATTGTTGAATAATCTTAGTCTATGTTTGGAAGGCAGCTTGATGCTGCCTTCTTTTGTATAGGCCAGTAGCTCAATTGGCAGAGCAGCGGTCTCCAAAACCGCAGGTTGGGGGTTCGATTCCCTCCTGGCCTGCCATTTATTCTAGTAATAAATGGTAGTGGAACAGAATACTTATTAGTGCGTCGATTATGAATGCAAAGGTAGAGAAAGAAGGTAGTGCGCTAGATACGCTGAAGTGGTTGTTGGTGCTTTGTTTGGTGTCAGCGGGCGTGGTGGGTAACTACTATTTTGAAGCAGAATCTCTGTTGTACAGAGTGCTTGCGCTACTTGTTTTGGCATTTGTTGCTGGATGGGTTGCCGTTCAAACGACAAAAGGGCAGGCCTTTGCGAAGTTGGTCTCTGAAGCTCGTTTAGAGATTCGTAAGGTTGTATGGCCTACTAAGCAAGAGTTGACCCAGACGACAATGATAGTTGTTGTTTTTGTGTTAGTGGTTGCGCTTATTTTATGGGGTGTCGACTCCCTGATCGGCTGGATTGTTTCCAGTATTATAGGGTAGTAGGAGAATCACGATGTCCAAAGCTTGGTATGTAGTTCATGCCTATTCAGGTTACGAAAAGCAGGTAATGCGCTCGTTGCAAGAGCAGGTTGCTTTGAAAGGCTTGGAAGCAAAATTTGGTGAAATACTGGTTCCTACAGAGGAAGTGGTAGAAATGCGCGAAGGTAAAAAGCGCAAGAGTGAGCGTAAGTTTTATCCAGGCTACGTTCTTGTGCAAATGGAAATGGACGACGATGCTTGGCATTTGGTTAAGTCCACTCCAAGAGTGTTAGGCTTTATTGGTGGTACTGCTGAAAGACCTGTGCCAATTACTGATCGTGAAGCTGATACGATTCTTCAGAAGATAGAGACGGGTGCAGAGAAACCTCGTCCTAAGACCTTGTTTGAAGCTGGTGAAGTGGTTCGGGTTATCGATGGGCCGTTTGCAGACTTTAATGGTGTTGTTGAGGAAGTAGATTACGAGAAGAGCCGCGTTAAAGTAGCGGTTCTGATTTTTGGTCGCTCTACCCCTGTCGAACTAGAGTTTGGGCAAGTAGAAAAAGACTAAGCAAGTAAGATTTTATCTGCTCACTTTGCGAACTGCAAAGTGGGCTTTTTCTGTCTATACGGGGAGCTATTGAAGCGTTTGAACCCGAAGGAGTAAAAAATGGCAAAGAAAGTTGATGCTTATATCAAGCTTCAGGTAGCCGCTGGTAAAGCGAATCCAAGTCCGCCGGTTGGTCCTGCACTAGGTCAGCACGGTGTTAACATCATGGAATTCTGTAAAGCGTTTAACGCTCAGACTCAAGGTGTTGAACCAGGTCTGCCAGTTCCTGTTGTAATTTCTGTATATAGTGACAAGAGTTTTACTTTTGTCATGAAGACCCCACCTGCATCTATTCTGTTGAAGAAAGCTGCTGGTATCACTAGTGGTAGCGGTCGTCCTAATACTGAGAAGGTTGGAACTGTTACTCGCGCTCAGTTAGAAGAAATTGCTAAAACTAAAGACCCTGACTTAAATGCAGGTGATATGGATGCTGCAGTAAGAATTATTGCTGGTACAGCGCGTAGCATGGGACTTAATACTGAGGGTGTTAACTAATGGCAAAATTAACAAAGCGCCAAAAGTTGGTGCAGGAAAAAGTTCAAGCAGAAAAAGCGTACACGGTAGAAGAAGCGGTAGCTTTGCTTGCTGAGCTTTCAAACGGTGTTAAGTTTACTGAGTCGGTAGATGTTGCTATCAACCTAGGTGTTGATGCGCGTAAATCTGACCAGGCTGTTCGAGGTTCTACAGTACTACCAAATGGAACTGGCAAAACAGTTCGTGTTGCTGTGTTTACTCAAGGTGAAAATGCAGAGAAAGCTAAAGAAGCTGGTGCTGATATCGTTGGTATGGACGAGTTGGCTGCTGAAGTTAAAGCTGGAAACATGGATTTTGACGTAGTTGTTGCATCTCCGGACGCAATGCGTGTAGTTGGTCAGTTAGGTCAAATTCTTGGTCCACGCGGTCTAATGCCAAACCCGAAAGTTGGTA
>NZ_LWGG01000920.1:0-9639 GCF_001635365.1 Oleiphilus sp. HI0128
CGTTGTGCTCGCGCAAATACTGCATGCCACTACCTTGACGACCCTCTGTTACTGCACAGAGGGTCGTCAAGGTAGTGGCATGCAGTATTTGCGCGAGCACAACGCTCGTCATCACAGACTTATTCGAGAGACCTTGGAGCAGTTTGATGCTCATCGCTCCGAATGGCACAAGTTTCTATCGTGGTTTCATGAAATCCCTCTTTTTATTGAAAAAGAAGACTTCCGAGTGGTTCATGCTTGTTGGGATAGTTTAGCGATTGAACGTTTAAAATCTTATTCCCCAGACCATTGCATTAGTATGGACTTTTTGCACGAGTCTGCGGTCTCTGGTTCTTTCGCTAGCCGAATTATTGACAAGTTAACTCGCGGTACCGCATTGGAGCTGCCAAACGGTGAAACCATTCTAGGCAAAGATGGCTTGGCGAGAAGCATGTTTCGCACAAAGTTCTGGAGTGATGATCCCCAGATATACAATGATGTTGTCTTTCAACCCGACCCACTGCCGCCAGAAATGGCTGAGCGTCCTTTGTCGGCGATAGAGAAGCAGCAATTACTGACCTACCCAACAACAGAGGCGCCCGTATTTGTGGGTCATTACTGGATGTCTGGTGAGCCAGAGCCTATTCAATGCAATATTGCTTGCCTGGATTATAGCGCGGTGAAATATGGCCAGCTGGTGGCTTACCGAATGGATGGCGAGAGAGTCTTGAGTAAAGACAAGTTTGTGTCGGTGGACGTTACCCGGACATGAGTCGCATACCACCCATTCCACTAGACTTGGATCTTTCGGACTTTAGTCAATGGCTCCATTTTCAGGGCGTGGCCCATCGAGTCATTGAAAATCAGGGTGAACAAGCTTTGATTCTAGATGATGAAGGCTATGAGGAGCAGGTCTTGAGTGCGCTTGAACGCTACATGACAGAACCTCAGTATCGTAGTGGCCTAGCTGAGCAGCTTGATAAAATGCAGGACCAGCATCGGCGTCGTGAAGTGTTTCGTAAGCCGAGGGACCTGGTGGCATACACGAGGGCTAAACCAAGCCAAGCTCCTGTGATTTTTACACTTATCTTTGTTAGTGTGGCTTTTGCTTTTCTAACCGACTTTGGTAAAGGCGGTGCGCTGCTTAGATCTTTTTTGATCGTTGATCCCTTTAATTCCGGTTTGGATATGAACTCAGTCAGTGGGCGCTGGAATGCAATGCTTGATGTGCTTATCAGCGGCCAGGTCTGGCGCTTGGTTACGCCGGATTTTATCCATTTCAACGTCATGCACATCACCTTCAACCTGTTAATGTTGTGGGTGCTTGGTGGCCAGCTGGAAATGCAAAAAGGTTCCGTTTCGTTTATTGCCTTGACGATGTTTGTTTCCATTATTTCAAATATTGCTCAGCTTCTCGAAACTGGGTACTTCTTCGGTGGTTTGTCGGGAGTGGTATATGGTTTGGTAGGTTATTGCTGGTTATGGAAGATGTTTGATAAAAACATCTTTTTCCCTAATGTATTGTTAAAGTTTAGCTTGGTCTGGCTACTGCTTGGTTATACGCCTGTCACTGAGTGGTTGGGTTGGGGGAGAATGGCTAATGCCGCACACCTGTATGGCCTATTGTCGGGTCTGGTTTGGGCGGCAATTACCCTGTATGTGAATGAGCGTGTTATAGAAAAGAAAGTATAAAAAAACTCCGTTATCCACCGGGCCAAATGTTTTGGCCCGAGGTTAACGGAGTTCACATATGTATGTGTAGAGATGAGAGAGACCAAGTTGATTTCCGGTGAAAGGTAATCGCTCTAAAGTAGAGTGATTGCGCTTCGCTGGGAGCTCAACTTATGCAAATGATAATTGTTATCATTTGCATTGTCAACCACTGAGCTTGATCTTTTTTGTTTATTCTTGAGTAGCGTTACAGGGATTGATATTCTCGCTAGCTTGTTACAAATTCTTGAGTGCATGCTATGGCACTCAAAGTTCTTCTAGGATTAACTTATGAAGTTTGAAGATGCTGCTGAATCCATTCCTAAAGAAATTTACGAAAAGTTCAAACAAGCGATAGAGTTGGGAAAGTGGCCCGATGGCCGGACCCTCTCTCGTGAGCAAAAAGAAATATGCCTTCAGGCGGTCATGCTTTATGAAGTAAAACATGGACTCGATGAAAGCAATCGAACCGGCTATGTTGATACAACGAAAAAGACCTCCCCATGCGGGCCAAAAGACGATAGTGATGATGAGTCGACTATCCGTATATTGCACTAACAAAGAAGACGATTAATGAATCAAGTTGCATCAGGTCATTTAAGTAAAATGACAGTGAGTCAGGGGAACCCGGTAAGTTACACCTTGAACTTTGGTGATACAAAATGCAATCCTGCAGATTATCTTGGCAAGAAATTACGCTTTCGTTCTAACGGCGAGATTCGCTGTTTTCATTGTCAGAAGCGTACCAACAAGAGCTTTAACCAAGGTTACTGTTATCGATGCTTTACCAAGTTGGCCCAGTGTGACCGCTGTATTATGAGCCCTGAGCTTTGTCATTATGCACAAGGTACCTGCCGTGAGCCGGAATGGGGTGAAACACACTGTATGCAGGAGCATATAGTTTATTTGGCGAATTCAACTGGTTTGAAAGTCGGGATTACCCGTCATAACCAGGTGCCTACCCGCTGGATAGATCAGGGTGCCATTGCTGCATTGCCTATATTCTCAGTTAAGTCCCGACGACTTTCCGGTTTGCTTGAAGTTATGCTGAAAGAGTGGGTGGCGGACAAAACTAATTGGCGGAAAATGCTGAAGCATGAGGTCGTTGATATAGATCTTTTGGTTGAACGTGACCGTCTAATGGAACTGGCTCAGGATAAGTTGGCCGAGCTTGATGAGCAATTCCCCGGTGAGATTACTGCTTTGACTGAGCAGGATGTATGGGAATTTGAATACCCACACTTATCTTGGCCAGAAAAGGCTAAAACCTTTAATTTTGATAAACAAGATGAGGTGGAGGGGACCTTAATTGCCATTAAAGGGCAATATATGATTCTCGATACCGGTTGCTTAAATATTCGAAAATTTACGTCCTACGACGTCTCGCTAGACGTCGAGTAAGACATATACTTGGAAAGCATGCATGAGTGAATCAGCAAAGACGATATACCTCAAAGACTATCTTGAGCCTGCGTTTAAGATTACGTCACTTGATTTAACCTTTCAGTTATTTGAAAACGGAGCGTTGGTAAAAGCCAGGCAGCTTATCGAGCGAGTCGCTGGCCGTGAAGGCGAGGCGCTGTCACTAAATGGTGAAGACCTTGAGCTGAAAAGTATAAAGTTAGATGACCGTGAGCTGGAAGAGAGTGAATACCTTCTAGATGACGAATCTCTAACGGTAGAATCTGTACCCGCGAAATTTGAGTTGCAGTGTGAAACCTGGATTAAGCCGCAAGATAACAAGCGGTTGGAAGGCTTGTACAAGTCTTCGTCAATGTTTTGTACCCAGTGTGAAGCCGAGGGTTTCAGACGAATTACCTATTACATGGATCGTCCTGACGTACTAACGGTATTTACGACGCGCATCGAAGCTGATAAAGCGCTTTACCCGAACCTGCTTTCCAATGGTAATGCTATTGAGTCGGGAAACTTGGAAGATAATCGTCATTTTGTTACTTGGCACGACCCTCATCCAAAGCCTTGTTACTTGTTTGCTTTGGTGGCAGGTGATTTACATTGCCATGAAGACTCCTTCAAAACCATGTCTGGACGTCAGGTGGCCCTGAAGATCTTTGTTGATCATAAGAATGCAGATAAGTGCGATTACGCACTAGATTGTTTAAAAAGGTCGATGCGCTGGGATGAAGAAGTCTACGGGCGAGAGTACGACCTGGATATATTTATGATTGTCGCGGTGGACGATTTTAATATGGGCGCCATGGAGAATAAAGGTCTGAATATCTTCAATTCATCCTGTGTTTTGGCAAAGCCCGATGCAACAACAGATGCGGGTTATCAGCGCATTGAGGCGATTGTTGCACATGAGTATTTTCACAACTGGTCTGGCAATAGAGTTACTTGCAGAGATTGGTTCCAGCTAAGCCTGAAAGAAGGGTTTACCGTATTTAGGGATTCAGCATTTTCTGCCGATATGAATTCCTCCGTGGTTAAACGTATCGAGGATGTAAATGTTCTGCGAACCGCACAGTTTGCTGAAGATGCAGGCCCGATGTCACACCCGGTTCGTCCGGCTTCCTATATGGAAATTTCAAACTTCTATACCCTGACGGTTTATGAAAAAGGGGCAGAGGTTGTTCGCATGCTGCATACTCTCTTAGGGCCGAAGCAGTTCCGGGCAGGGAGTGATTTATATTTTGACAGGCATGATGGGCAAGCGGTCACAACTGAAGACTTCGTTTCGGCAATGGCTGACGTTTCCGGGATGGATCTGGAACAGTTTAAGCTCTGGTACGATCAGGGCGGGACGCCAGAGCTGCAAGTGAGTTCTAGCTATAATGCCAATAGCAAACAATATACCTTGAGCTTGAGTCAGTCTTGCCCTGCAACACCTGGGCAAGATTTAAAAGAGCCGTTTCATATCCCTGTATCTATTGCATTGTTGGACTCAGAAGGGCAGGAGCTTCCCTTATCAATTGCGGATGGCGCTAAAGAATGTGTTTTTGAGCTAATCGAAGCACGAGAATCAATTGTTTTTGAGGGTATCGAAGCAGAACCGGTTCCATCATTACTAAGAGGCTTTTCGGCTCCGGTCAAGTTGTCCTATCAGTATACTGATGAGCAATTGGTATTTTTGTTTCAGCATGACTCCGATGGTTTTAACCGCTGGGAGGCAGGGCAGGCATTGGCATTGCGCATCCTGCAGGGCTTAATCAAATCTTATCAGCAAGGGCTGGAGCTGGTGTTACCCCAGAGTTTTGTCGAGGCGTATCGAGGTTTGCTCACAGATAGCTCTTTAGACAAAGCAATGGTTTGCAAGATGCTGATGCTACCCGCTGAGAGCTATCTTGTGCAGCTGGCGGAGCAAGCAGATGTTGATGCCATTCATGCTGCAAGAGAATTTGTTCGACAGGCCTTGGCTAATCAGCTAGGTGACGAGCTATATGCAGTTTATCGTGACAATATTGTTGAGTCGGAATTACCTGCTTTGGATTATGGCTCTATGTCACAACGGGCATTAAAAAATGCGGCTTTATCTTTAATGTCAGCAATAGGTGGTTCATCTGCAAGTCAAATGGCAGATGTTATTAACCTGGCTAAAAAGCAGTTTGCAAATGCTGATAATATGACTGATAGCTTTTCTGCTTTGAGCGCTTTGGTAAATTCAGGAGATGCCTCAGAGGCTGAGCAAGCACTAGAAGCCTTTCATGCTCAGTGGAAGGACGATGCTCAGGTTATCGAGTTATGGTTCTCTGTTCAGTCTTCAAGTGCTGCGTTTATGACATTAGAGCGCCTAAAAGCATTAATGGAAACGCCAGATTTTGATATAACCAACCCTAACAAGGTTCGCTCGGTTGTGGGTGCCTATTGTGGTCAGAACCTGGTTCGTTTCCATGACCTGTCGGGAGAAGGTTACGAGTTTCTCGCCGATATTATTATCAAACTAGATGATATGAATCCTCAAATTGCAGCAAGGCTTATGACTCCCCTGACGCGATGGAAGCAGTTTGATGATAATCGACAGAAGTTAATGTGCGAGCAGATTGAAAGGATTCAATCGAAAGAGGCGCTCTCAAAAGATGTTAGAGAAGTTGTCGAGAAAAGTCTTGTATAAGCCGGTTTAAGCTCTTTTGAAATAAGTCCAAAAATAATTGCCCGCAAGCTGAGCTGACAGGGTTCAGCTTGCTAGGGCCACATTGAGCATAGTTTCGCCCTTCGTACCGTCCTGCATGAGAGGTGATGCACTCATTAGTCTGTTTTTTGCTCAAAACCTTCCTTAGATATATTTCATAACAAAACTAAAATAGACAGATCGAAAAAATCTGCTAAAAATTAATAGCATGGCTAATCTTTTTGAAGGAAATTGAAAAGTATTATCGGAAGGTTTTGCCAGTATCAGCGATAACAGGTTTAGGCCAAAAAATGTTAATCCAGATGCGGGCGACCACTCTCGTTAATAATGAGTGTGGCGATTTTAGAGTGTAGTAATACAACAATGGGTGTGGCGATTTTAGAGTGTAGTAATACAACAATGGGTGTGTTTCAAGGTAATCATATGAAAAACAAGTCTATTTTGCTTTGTAGTGTGCTAGCGCTGGTTTTGGGTGCGCTCAATGCAAATGCGAAAGTTTCAACGAAAGAAGTTAATAAGTTAGGGAATTCTTTAACGCCGTTCGGTTCGATAAAATCCGGGAATAAAAATAAAACTATTCCTGCATGGACTGGGGGGATTACCGAAGCCCCAATGGGGTATGAGGGGACAGGGCAGCATCATATCGACCCTTTTGCCTCTGATGATATCAAATTCACCATTGATGACAGTAACTACAAAGGTTTTAAAAACTATCTGACCCCAGGTCAGTATGCTTTGTTTGAAGCATACCCAAGTAGCTTCAAGATCAATGTATATCCAACCCATCGTTCGCACTCGATGCCGGATTGGGTCCTAGAAAATACCAAGAAAAATGCCAAAACATCGTCTTTATCCAAAGGCGGGGTGGGGATTCAGAACGCATACGGTGGTATTCCTTTTCCAATATTACATGGAAAGAATGAAGATAAAGCCCTTCAGACAATGTGGAATCATTTGACTAGATGGAGAGGTATTTTTGCAATCTTGCGTTCGACTGAAGTGCCAGTTCAGAGAGATGGTTCTTTTTCTCCGATTACCAAGCAGGCGGAAGTGTTTTTTAACTTCCATAACCCTAAAGGCAGCTTTAAAAAGCTTAACAATATTTTGTTTTACTTTTTGACTTTCAATAAAGCGCCCGCCCGTTTGGCAGGTGGTGCGTTGCTAGTTCACGAAACTATGGATCAGGTTAAAGACAAACGAGGTGCGTGGGACTATAACTCAGGCCAGCGTCGAGTGAGACGTGCTCCAAACTTGGCTTATGATTCCCCCATTGCTTCGTCTGACAACACGCGTACTGCAGATGATACAGATATGTACAATGGAGCCCCTGATCGATATAACTGGGACTACAAAGGTGTTAAGGAGTTTTTCATTCCTTATAACAATTATAAGGTCGGTCAGAAAGGTGTTCAATACGATGACTTGGTTATGCCGGGTCACTTAAATCCTGAATATGTTCGCTGGGAACTGCATCGTGTACATGTTGTCGAAGCTACTTTGAAGAAAGGGGCTCGTCATATCTATAAAAAACGTGTGTTCTATGTTGATGAAGACAGCTGGGGAATTGCTATGGTGGATCAGTACGATAACCGTGGTGAACTTTGGCGAGTCAGTAATGCGCTCTTAAAGAACTATTATGAGTTGCCAGGCGTTTGGTCCAGTGGTGATGTATATCACGATCTACAAGCACGTCGTTATAGTGTGAATGGTCTATACTCAGAAGAAAAACAGGCACCTGTATTTGAAAATAAGGTACCAAACAAGCGTTACTTTAAGCCTTCGTCATTAAGACGTAGAGGCCGATAACAAAATATAGACATAGAGCAAGGGAGCTCTTCAGCTTGCTTAAAAAGAAACTCAAAATAGGCATGTGTTGTTTTAATATTCACTGAATATGGGCCGCTATTGTATAGGCGGCTTTCGTGGTTAATGTTGAAATGTCTAATATTGAGGGTGTCTGATGGGATATATTCAAATGTACAAGGTTGATAAATGAACAGTCTACTGTCTAGGTTAAAAGTTGGTGTTCTGGCTAGCTCATTGAGCGTTGTAAGTCTAATAACTCCTGCTCATGCGGTCGAAGATGTACTTAAAACGCCCGCGGTTAAAACTTCTATGGCAACGAATAGCCTCTTGTTGGATGTTGACAAGGCGGGCAGCCGACTTGTTGCAGTCGGAGGTCGTGGGCATATTGTCTATTCTGATGATGAAGGAAAAAGCTGGGCTCAGGCTTCTGTACCAGTATCGGTATTGTTAACGGCAGTAAGTTTTGTCGATCAAACGCACGGTTGGGCTGTAGGGCACTCGGGTGTCATTTTGCACACTAGCGATGGTGGAGAAACTTGGGTCAAGCAATTTGACGGTGACTCGGCAAACCAAATGATTATTACTCAGTCCGAAGAGCGTCTGAAGCAGTTTGAACGACAAATGGAAACAGCTTCTGAAGATGAGCTGGAAGACTTGGAATACGAGTTGGAAGAAGCTAGCTACGCTTTAGACGATGCGAAGTTCGATGCTCAAGTTGGTGCGAGTAAACCCTTGCTGGATGTGTTGTTCAGTTCTTCAAAAGAAGGTTTTGTAGTGGGTGCTTACGGTTTTCTGTTTAAGACCTCCGATGGCGGACGTACCTGGCAGAACTATGGTAGCCGAATTGAAAACCCTGACCGCTTTCACTTAAATGCAGTGAACGAAGTTAAGGGTGGTGCCCTATTTATTGTTGGTGAGGGTGGCGTGCTATACCGCTCAACCGATAAGGGTGAAACCTGGGAAACTCTCGATAGTCCATATAGCGGGTCATTTTTCGGCGTCGCCGGAACACAGGATGAAGGCGTTGTACTGGCTTTTGGTTTGCGAGGCAATATGTATCGCTCCGAAGATAATGGCGATACATGGGAGCAAGTAGAAACGAAGACCGAAGGGACTCTAATGTCTGCTTCTCATGACGGAAGCAAGAAAGTGTCAGTCGTGGGAAATTCCGGCGTGGTTATTCTAAGTCGTGATGGGGGACGAACTTTTGTTGAAACAATTCGCGAAAATCGATTAGGAAATGCATCTTCAGTCTATATCGACGCAGAGCGCTTGGTATTGGTAGGGGAAAATGGTGTTAACTTGACCACTCCAAGCGGTTTGAACTTGTAAGTGCCTTTGGCAACATAACTAATTATATAAGATATAACGACTAGAGATTAAGAGGATTGATGGATGTCAAACTCAGATAAGGGCGCTTCAGGCAAGCAGATTAAAGCTGTCGGTTCAGGTAGTGTCATTGAACGGCTAATATTTTCAAACAGACCTGTGATTCTTGCAATATTTGCATTGATTACGGCTTTCTTGGGTTTCAATGCGGCACAAATTAAACCGGATGCTTCATTCGAGCGTTTAATTCCGCTTGAGCACCCGTTTATCGTCAATATGATGGAGAATAGGGAGGATCTGGAAAATCTAGGTAACTCAATACGCGTTGCGGTGGCAGTTAAAGATGGTGACGTCTTTGACAAAGCGTATATGGAGACCTTGAGTGAAATAACAGATGAGTTGTTTTACCTTCCAGGCGTAGATCGCTCAGGAATGAAGTCTCTATGGACTCCCAATGTCCGTTGGGTGGAAGTTACTGAAGAAGGTTTTCAGGGCGGACCGATTATTCCTGATGGATATGATGGGTCTGATGAGTCACTAGAAGTTCTACGACAAAATGTGCTCAAGTCTGGGCAGGTTGGCCGATTAGTTTCGGATGACTTCAAATCGACAATTATATATGTCCCCTTATTTGAAATTAATCCAGAAACAAATGAACCTCTTGATTACAAAGACTTTTCTTTAAAGTTAGAAGACAAAGTTCGTAACCAGTACACAGCAAAAAA
>NZ_LWGG01000921.1:0-1711 GCF_001635365.1 Oleiphilus sp. HI0128
GAGCATCTCTTTGGAGAAGCCGAGTTTTTTATTAGTTTCTGCAGGATCAAGTAAAGATATAGACGGTAAAGGACCCTCTGAAGCAATAAACAAACTCCCCTGCTTTTCATCTTCCAAGCGCTTACTTGCTTTGCTCTTCTTAACAAAAGGTGAGATTTTAATTCCAGACTTCGTTTCGCTAGACGCATCACTTGCAACCTCAACATCATCTGCTTTGCCTTGCGCCTTGGTACCCGCTTTGACCTGAATAGGCGGCGACTGTTCAAGCTCGGAATCTACTGGAGAATATGGTTGTTTGCCTTTTGAAGTCTTAGGTGAGGCACGGCCCTTATCATCAATATAAGGCTCACTTCGCTTAGTGGCTTCACCCGTATCGGTTTTCTTAGAAAGCTTTTCTTTTAAAGCAGTGAGTTTTCCTTTAAGCAAAGAAACGGACCCTGTACTTGAATCTTTTTCGGCACGCTCCGGTGAAACATCGTTAACAGGGCGACGATCGTTAATATGAATTTCTCTTTCTTTAACTTGCTCTGCGATTTGAGAGGCTTCAGCGTCGCGCTTAAGCTTTTGATCAAGGCGCAGATCACGTTTATCAAGATACTTTGAATATAGGCGCTTAATAACGACAGATAATTTATCGTAAAGTTTAATCGTCAACGCTCCGGTTTTATCCATCAGCCCTAACCAGGAAATCCCGGTAAAAACTGTCAGACCAAATAGAAGCATCGACACTAACATCAAAGTAGTGCCCAGGATGTTAAATTGAGCGAGCATACTGTTTGATAATTCCATACCAACAATACCACCCGAAACGTTATCTAAGCCTGCGACCGAATAAATAGCCAATAAACCCGTGGCACCAAGCAAAGTCAGAACAAAACCGATAACCCGAATGATAAACATTGGCCAATGAAAGACCTTCCTGGACTTTCTATTCTTAAAAAGCAGCGCGGCGCGATAGCCGATTAATATTGGGAAGAGGTAGGAAACATAGCCAAAAAAGTGCAGCAGTATATCGGCAAACCATGCACCGGCTTTACCACCGTAATTTGAAGCAACCTGATTTGTACCCGTGCTACTCCAACCAGGATCCATCGGAGAGTGGGAAATTAATGCAGCGAACAGAAAAATGCAGACAGCAACCGTTAGAATCAAGGCACCTTCACGCGAGCCTTGGGATAAATAGGCATGAAAATGATGTTGTTCTGAGTTACTACTACCAGGTTGTGCCATGTCGCTTATCACTGAATTACTAACTATGGTTGGCGAATCGAAAAAATATAAGTGTACGGACTATAGCTAACAGTATAGGAAAGCTTGAGGTATTTTTTAACTTTTATCGTTAATTATATGAAATATAGGAAAAAAGCTTTGCAGCAACAGGCTTTATTAAGCGATTGCTGCAATGCCACGACTCAAGTCTGCGATTAAGTCATCAGTGCTTTCAAGCCCAACCGAGATTCGAATCAAATTATCACTGATACCCGATTTATCACGATCTTCCTGACTTAAACGACCATGAGTCGTTGTCGCAGGATGAGTAATCGTAGATTTAGCGTCACCTAAGTTAGCGGTAATTGAAACAAACTCCAGCGCATCTATAAAGCGCCAAGCTGCTGCCTTGTCTCCCTTAATTTTAAAGGACAATACACCGCTATTTCCTGTTTGTTGGGATGCAACCAGGTCTGCCTGAGGATGACTTGCTAAGCCAGAG
>NZ_LWGG01000922.1:0-847 GCF_001635365.1 Oleiphilus sp. HI0128
TAAATTATCTTGTGCTGACATATATTTGTTTCTCTCGTTTTTCGTTGTTCAGAAAAATTGATTTGTCGCTTTCCGGCAGCAATTTATCTCAAACTTATGAGAGGGACTGCATTATCAATGCAGCCTTGCTTACCACCGACCTGAAAAGCCTTGAAACCTTATGTGGGGATGGCATTTTTAATTTCAAGTAATTTTTATCGTGTTTTGTTTCGAGCTGTTTCGCGCACAAAGCCAGATTATGGTTTAATGCCCTCCACCTACCTTTACAAAGATAAATTGAGAATCATGTTAAAAGCCCTTACCACACTATTATTCGCAGTTGTTTTGATTATTGGCCTCGGTGCGGCCGCACTCGATGGTTTCTACGGCGGCGGCGATGCCTTCCCTGATAGAAGTGGCCAGCCCCTGCTCCCGGCTGAAGCGCTTATCAAAGTTGCTGACCTGCCCTACCCTCCTGGAAACATCGCAGTCTCGAAAAATGAGCGCATCTTTTTCACTTATCATCCGGAAGGTTTTCCACCCTATAACATCGCAGAACTGGTTGATGGCGAAGCCAAACCATTTGAGTTCGAGTCACCAGCTGGTCTTAACTTGAGTACTGTTCTATCAATGCGTTTAGACAGACAAGGCCGCTTATGGCTACTCGACTATGGTGACCATGGGCAAGAAACACCTCAGATCCTTGCCGTGGATATTGAGTCCCGCGAGGTTGTGCATCATCATCGTTTTAGTTCAGATATTGCAGGGCTAGGCTCACATATGAATGACTTCCAAGTCAGTCATGATGGCACACGCATCTATATCGCCAATGCAAGTATCATAGGTCTTAGCCCATCTATCATCGTTT
>NZ_LWGG01000923.1:0-2721 GCF_001635365.1 Oleiphilus sp. HI0128
AGCTGCTGCACGTTAGAAATCAATTTGTACATAAAGACAGCCTTCGCGCGGCTATTCGAGATGTGGTAAACGCAACGTTAAGAGCACGAAACCCTGATATTTGGGGAGAAGGTACCACTGCTTGTGCATCAGACTCTAAGAAGATCGGGGCTTGGGATGCAAATCTATTAACCGAGTGGCATATCCGTTACCAAGGAAGAGGGGTTATGATTTATTGGCATGTGGAGAAAAACTCTACCTGCATTTATTCACAACTTAAACGCTGCTCGTCGTCAGAAGTCGCATCAATGATTGAAGGTGTATTGCGTCACTGCACTGATATGGAAGTAAACAAACAATTTGTTGATTCCCATGGTCAAAGTGAAGTTGGCTTTGCTTTTTGTCACCTACTGGGTTTTGATTTGCTTCCAAGACTCAAAGCTCTTGCATCACAAAAACTATCGTTAACGGGAGAAGAAACCCCGAACCAATACGACAACCTTCAACCAATTTTAAAGAAACAGCCCATCAACTGGAACCTTATATCTCAGCAATACGATGAAATGATCAAATACACGACAGCACTAAAACAAGGTAATGCTGACCCGGAATCTATTCTTCGTCGTTTTACTCGAAACAATGTTCAACACCCAACTTATAAGGCATTGGCTGAGCTGGGTAGAGTCATTAAAACGATCTTTCTTTGCCGATATATTGGTTCAGAAGAACTTAGGAGAGAAATTCACGAAGGCTTGAATGTAGTTGAAAACTGGAACAGCGCTAATTCATTTATTTTCTACGGTAAAAGTGGAGAAATTGCGACAAACTCAACAAAAGATCAGGAAATATCAATACTCTCGCTACATCTACTGCAAAGCTGCCTGGTTTACGTCAACACATTGATGATTGAAGATGTGCTATCCGATAACGCGATACGTTCGAAACTGATACCTGAAGACTATCGGGCATTAAGCCCTTTGATATATAGCCATATCAACCCGTACGGATTATTTACTCTGGATATGAGTGATCGCATAGCTTTTGCGGCTTAGAGACGCTGAATTATAAATTGAAGATAAAGGTCATCAGTAAGCAGCTGCCGTCTTGGTTCGCTTCAGACGATTAGCGGACCATTATCTGGTGGCTTCTGTGAATCAGTATAGGTCACTGGTACGCATGTCAAAATTGGCCTAATAATCATCCTCGTATGAAGGTTATGGCCATTTGCATCACGGTCATTGAGGACCTTTTCTGTGCCGGGATGACGGATAGCAAAGGTGAGAAGGACTGTATTGAAAGTAGTACGGTATTTCACTAGTGTCCGGTTAAAAAAAGTGAACGGGCTTTAAGAAGCCTGAATCCATTGACATGCGGTAAAATAGCAGTTGTCGAGACAGCAATTTCACCACAAAGGATTCAGGCTTGAAACATCGTAACACCGTCTTCCATCAGCTTCTAAATTTTTTACCTCGTCACCGGTTCCAAGCTACCGTTGACCGTTATAAGGGTGACCATCGAACACGCAGCCTAAATTGCTGGGATCAACTGATTGCATTATTGTTTTGCCAGCTATCAGGCAGGCAGTCTTTGCGGGATCTTGAGGATAGCTTTAACAGTAAACAGGCCCATCATTACCATCTGGGAACACGAGCCATAAGGCGTTCATCCTTATCTGATGCCAACAAAAATCGACCCGTTGCTATCTTTCAGGAAACGTTCTTTTTTCTGTTGGGAAAAGTGAGAGCACATATTCCAAGCAAAGAAACTAGTGACATGGTAAGGCTTATTGATTCCACGACCATTGACTTAAATTTGAATCAATTTGAATGGGCTAAATTTCGCTCCACAAAGGCAGGTATTAAGCTACATACGGTCTATGATCCAAAGGCAGATGTACCCACCTATTTTGAGATGACTCATGCCAAGATCAATGACCGTAAAGCACTCACAAACTTGCCCATGATGTCAGGAGTAATCTACGTGGTAGACCGCGCCTACAATGACTATGGCTGGTATTACTCCTTAGATCAGATGGGCTCCACGTTTGTGGGAAGACTGAAAAGTAATGCATGTTATGAAGTGATCGAGACCAGAAAAACCAGGACTGAGTCAGTGCTATCGGATGAGGTTATTCAGTTAAGTTCGGATCAGGCAAAAGAAGATTGCCCGATCCCTTTAAGACGCATTACATTCAAGAGAGAAGAAGATCAGAAAGTCCTTGTTTTTATCAGTAATGACCTGAAGCGTAGCGCTGAAGACATTGCTGATCTTTATAAGCAGCGCTGGCAAATTGAGTTATTCTTCAAGTGGATTAAACAGAACCTGAAGATCAAACGTTTTCTGGGAAGAAGTGAAAATGCGGTGATGATCCAGGTACTTGTGGCAATGATTGCTTACTTGCTATTGAAGTTAACTCAGCTTGGCATTCAATGTGGATTTTCGCTCCAAAAAATAGCGAGGTTAATGAGCCTAAATCTGACTAGCCGGAGGTTAATAGAGGAGTTACTTCATCCTGATCCGGGTAGAAAAAAAGACGGCCGAAAAATAACACCTCAGTTAGAACTGGAGATTAGTTATGTTTAACCGGACACTAGTGACGGTATTTGAAAAAAAACTTTTCATCACTACACTTTAATTACCTACAATAGCAATTCAATAAGCATAGAAAGGGATAGTAGTGCGGACAATAAAAATCTTTCTCATAATTACTGGTTTATTTCTTCTCCCCCAAGCACAAGCATC
>NZ_LWGG01000924.1:0-1702 GCF_001635365.1 Oleiphilus sp. HI0128
GAAATGATTTATGATTGAAAAAGTCTTATAATTCTTAGATTATTGCACAAACTAGAGGCTTGAACTCAGGTTACAGACAAATATTACCAGGCTAAATGGAGTAGCGAGTAATATGACAGAGCAACAAATACCTGTGCGGGAAAGCCGTCAAAAAAAGCTTAAACAAGCTGTTGACTGCCTTAAGAAAACTATCCCACAAATGAAAGACCTTGAAATCCCAATCACCCCGGAAAACTACTTCGTTTGGTATGAGTATTTTCAAGGAATGAACCTCGAGCTACGCAAGAAAATAGATAGCCTGCTAGAAAGTGGAACGAACTTTACAGACAGCTTAAATAACTCACTCTACGAAACTTATATTGCAAACCAAACGCAGGATAAACTGAGCCATATACAAGGCGATACAGAGACGCTTGTGGACAACCTGCTGCAAGAGCTGGAAAAAATCCTTGAGGGCAACCAGGCTTTTTCAGCCGCACTGGAAGAAAGCCAGAATGATCTAAAGAAAAACCCCGATATCAACAGCATCACTCAGCTCGTTGCCAAGCTTATTGAAGAAACTGACCAAGTTAGACAAGCCAACACATCAATGGAAAACTCCTTAATCGTTGTGAAGGAGGAAGTCAGTACTTTAAAAAGGAACTTGGAAGAACTGAACGAAACGGCGTTTACCGACCAGCTCACCGGCATCCCGAATCGACGAGCATTTGATGAGTCTATTAAAACACTAGTAAATGAGTTTGAACAAACACTGAAGCCCTTCTCTCTCCTATTTATGGATATTGATCACTTCAAATCGTTTAATGATACGCACGGCCACGCAGTAGGCGACAAAGTTTTAACCTTTATCGCAACAGTTCTAAAGAAGGGTGTCAAAGGTGACGATATCGTCGCTCGTTATGGAGGTGAAGAATTCGTGGCGCTATTACCCAACACACGCTACGAAGGCGCACTCGTTGTAGGCCAGCAGCTATGCGATAAGGTCGCCAGTAAAAACCTGGTTATGGGCAGTGATAAAAAAGTCACCCTGGGTAATATTACCATTTCTGTCGGTGTTGCGAGTATGCAAACCTCTGACACAATTGATGGCTTAGTAGAGCGCGCTGACCAAGCCTTGTATGCAGCTAAGAAACAAGGCCGGAACAGAGTAATTGGAGAGACGCAGAACCTTGCGCAAAGTCAGTAGTATCAGAAAGGTGTATCGGCTCGAACCCTTTCTCAAAGGTTGGAGTTCAGTGCACGGCATAGTTAAACAGCACTCAAAGGCGTGAAAGTCCGCAAAACGGACCTTCATGACTGATCGATAAACAAGGATATTTTGGCCAATATTGATCTGATCGGTTACTTCTGGAAAGTGAGATAAGCGGACATAACTTGAGAATTGTCTTCAGATCTAATCTGGCCCTTCCTAACTAGCATTTTTATATTACAAAAGACCCGAAAGCGGACATAACAGTTGGACTGTTTTTACAAAATTACGGCCAATATTCGCTAAGTGAAGCTTCTTCTATATGCTGTATGTATAAACAGTATCAAGGAGGATACTCATGTCACCGGCAAGGAATGTCTGGGCGAGTCAAGCACCATACTATGAACGCCATCAGCCCGAAAAGACGCTCCTCTATCAATTGGTTCAGGAACATTATCCTGTCTTTAAGTCCTCGTTGGAGGGTCAGGGACAAAGCTTGCCTCGTTACGTTCA
>NZ_LWGG01000925.1:0-4165 GCF_001635365.1 Oleiphilus sp. HI0128
CTAAAACGCACTTGTGTTTCCTTAACAGCACTCAATTATCCCAAGTTGGGATAATGCTAGCACGCTAATAACATGACCACAATATGGAAAGGTCTGTTAACACACCAAAATATAAACGATTTCAAGATTGGCTTATTAAATCTAGGGTAGCCAAGGAATTGACACAGATTGAATTTGCTAAACTTCTAAACGAGCATCAATCGTACGTATCTAAAATTGAATCTGGCGAGAAAAGAATATCAGTGCAAGAGTATGCCCAGATAGTTAAAGTTCTAGGTATTGACCCACTAGAAGGTTTGAAGATTTTAGAGTAAAAAGAAAAGTCATTTATGCTACTTTCCTCCCCGTTACATCTTCGAAAATGGAATAAATGTCCTCCACCTGACACACTTCTTTGCCACCAATAGATTGCTGTGAGGCGTGAGAAATATTTCCAACAGGCTCATTTGACGCAGTTTCTACTGTGATAATGTCAGGCTCAGAATAAGCATAATATTGGCCAGCTATCTTACGACCATCTATAGAATTCTGATTTATCCATTTCTTTAGAGTATTTATTGAAGGCTGCGATCCTTTTTGAAAATAAACCTCTCTATACTGTGAAAGTTTCATTAGCTTTCTAGTTTGACCGCTACCAAGAATTCCTTCATCATTACTCTTAATCAAGAACACTTCTCCCAAAATATTACCCGCTCATTACTGCTTGCGCCAACCGGCTTAATAATTATACCCCTGATAGACATACTTGGTCAATAGCCAAAATTTGCTTTTTTCCATTTTTTTTACTTTTTATAGCAAAAATATCTTTACACGCCCCTATTTTGTGCTCTACCATTATTTTTGCCACGCAAATCATATAATAAGGAATCTAAATGGGCGCACCCAGAAGAAACAAAGACCTTCCCAAAAACCTCTATCTGAACAAGAACTCTTTCAGATACCAGCTTCCAGACGGCAAAAGAGTCTCACTAGGAACAGACAAAGAAAAAGCGATAAAGCAAGCAAAACAACTTAATGAAAAATACGAGCTTCATAAGGAAAAACTGCGCATAGAAGCACTATCCATAAAACTGGATGCAGAAAGACGAGACAACAAGAATGAACCAAGCTTTAAAAATGTCATTTTCAGGTTTGAAGGTGAATATCTTGCGCACAAATTCAAAGATCAAACTCTCTACAATAAAACGCGCGTAACAAAGCGGCTAGAAGATCACTTTAGGGACAAGGCCCTGATCGACATTGAAATGAAGGATTGGTCAAACTGCTTTGACTCGCTAGAACTATCACATGATGCATTTAAAAAACACAAAACAGTAGTAACGCAGATCTACGAATTCGCAAAAAGAAAAGGTCTTATCCCACCCGAAAAATACAACCTAGGAAAATTACTCGATTACACCCCGCCAATGAAGAGTGACGGGGTTCGTGAGACAAACACAAAAAAACGCGACAAAATGTCTTCAGATCAGTTCAGAGATGTATACGAAAATGCACCGGAATGGATGCAGGATTTACTGAAAGGAGCACTACTAACCGGGTTGCGGCAAGGAGACCTTTTAAAACTCAGGTTTACCGCCATCAGAGATAACTGGATATGCGTAACCCCCAACAAAACCCAAGAAGACCAAGTACCTCAAAAAATAAGATTTGAGATAAAAGGCGATCTAAAAGAATTAATCGACAAGAGACGAGCAATCGCCAAAACACAAGACAACTGCCCTTATGTCTTTTCCTGCCCAACCAAAGTAAAGAGTTTAGGCAAAGAAAAAACACACATAAATCAAATACTGAGAAGCAACATAGTCAGCAAGTTCAGAAAACTCTCTAGACCTCTTAACACCTATCGCACATACAACGAATCAGAGTTAAACCCTCCAACCTTCCATGAAATTAGAGGACTATCAGCTCGTTTAACTAAAAAACATCTAACAATAGACGGTAAAAAGTTTGACGACAGATTAATAGGGCTTAGGCTAGGACATCGAGACCCTACAGTAAACGTAGTTACAAGCAAATACAGTCACGATCATGATGACATTGAAGATTATTACCGTGTCGAACCACTACTAGATTGGAACGACCTCATAGATGGCAATATAAGCTAATAAACAAACCAGCAAGGCGTGGCAATAAAGTTTTGCCACCAACAGAAATCATCAAGGAGTTATCAGACAGACTATCAATTAAGTTACTGCACTTTTTTTGCCTAAGTTTTGCCACGCAAAATAAGACAAATTATAACAGGCTGTTTTTTAAGGGGAAATTGGTAGGACTAGGCAGATTCGAACTGCCGACCTCTACCATGTCAAGGTAGCGCTCTAACCAACTGAGCTATAGTCCTATTTCAAGCATCGCAAGGAGAGCGACTTGAATAAGGCGCGTAATTTATCAAACAATTCAGCGCCTTGCAATGAGAATATTAGAAAAATATTCTTACGAATCTAGATTGCACTTTATATCTAGAAATCTAAGCCTGTACTTAAGTAAACACCGCTAAAATCAACATCAACTTCGATATCAGCACTGCCTATATCATCAATCTTGATTGCCATAGTGCGATAGCCTAGCTCAACAAATGCTAAGCTAATATTTTGACGAATACGGGCACGGGCATCATAAATACCATTACCAGAATACGAAATACCCGATAACTCAGCGCCAACTGCCATACCAGTAAAAGGCAGCTCTACTTCAGCTTTTGCATAGGGCAGCGGTAGAAAGTTATCAATAGTAGAGGTCGAGCTTTCTGTATCACCCTCAACATTAAGCTGACCGTCAAAAACCTTAATATCTAAACCAACATCAACCGAAACCCAGTTATCGAGAATTTCATAGTAAGCAATTACATCATAGTGAGTCAGGTCTAAATTAGTCGTAACAGGCCCTTCCACACCAGCAAAACCATCGCCTGCTTCATCAATTTCGCCAGATTCAGTCTGATCAAGGGAAGTTAGTCGGACCTTTATATTTGGAATCAGTGGCACGGGGTGTTCAAATGAAGCCGCGAGTTCGAAGAAACTATCGTCTTCGAAACCTAGGTCTTTTTCAAAATCAACTGTTTCACCAGCGGTGGCATCACCACCAATGCCTGCATACCAATAACTTGCTTCAACAGTACCGCCAATAAAATCGGCTTGAGCCGTGGCGCTTGCAGCCAAAACGAAAGGAGCGAGGAGTTTTGTAACTTTTTTCATAGATACTTACCTTATTGAATTCTCTTAAGAATAAAACTATTAGCGTAAGTATAGAGGGAGTTTTTGATTTTGCTTGCTTGATTCGTTGCAGCTTAGATTAAAAAGCTGCAACGAAGTCACAAAATTTAGTCAAATGAAATACCTAAACGCTGACCTACCTCTTCGTAAGTTTCGATCACGCTACCAAGACCTTGCCTAAACCTGTCTTTATCCATCTTCTTACGAGTTTCTTTATCCCAAATACGACAGCCGTCCGGGCTAAATTCATCACCAAGAACAATTCTACCTTCAGACAAACCAAACTCTAGCTTGTAATCAACCAATAGCATACCCGCCTTGTCAAACATTGCTGACAGCACATCGTTTACTTGATAGGTAAGCTTTTCCATTTCGACAAGCTGTTCTTTCGTGGCCCAACCAAAGGATACACAGTGAGAAACGTTAATCATTGGGTCATGCAGAGCATCATCTTTTAGGAATAGTTCGAACGTAGGTGGAGTCAATTCTTTTCCTTCTTCAACACCTAGGCGACGTACTATGCTACCCGCTGCATAGTTACGAACAACACACTCCACAGGCAACATTTCAAGATTTTTTACCAGGCACTCGTTATCTGATAGCAAGGCTTCAAAATGAGTTTCGATACCAGCCTCTTCTAAAGCCTGCATGATAAAAGCGTTAAACTTATTATTTACCATGCCCTTTCGATTCAGCTGCTCCATTTTCTCGCCATCAAAAGCAGAGGTATCGTCTCTAAACAAAAGAACAAATTTGTTTGGATCTTCTGTGGTATAAACTGATTTTGCTTTACCAGCGTAAAGTTCTTTCTGCTTTTGCATAAAAAGGAAACTCCCGAGAGTGGCTCTAAGATTAAGAGCAATAGTATTGAAAAATTTCTATAGTGTTTTAATGAGCAATGATATCGCAGCTATTTAGGCAATAAACACATATCAAATCATGATATGTGTTCA
>NZ_LWGG01000926.1:0-2899 GCF_001635365.1 Oleiphilus sp. HI0128
TTCGCTATGAAGAACTTAAATGACGGCGACACTTTCGATCAGGAAACGCTTGAGTCACAGATGACTTTCCTAGGCTTAGCCGCATTGATCGACCCTCCCCGAGAAGAAGCCAAAGAGGCCGTTCAACAATGTAAAACAGCTGGTATCACACCGATAATGATTACCGGGGATCATCCTGCAACAGCTTTGGCAATTGCGAAACAACTCGATCTGGTTCCAGCTAACGAGTCAGCGAATAGCAGTGAACATCACCCCAGTGTCATTACCGGGGCTGATATGGCATCGATTGATGATATTGAACTCCAACAAACTGTTCAGTCAACGCAAGTTTATGCGCGAGTCTCACCAGAGCAGAAAGTCCGACTGGTAAATGCAATTCAAAGCAATGGCGAATATTGCGCAATGACTGGAGACGGAGTGAACGATGCCCCAGCACTCAAAAATGCCCACATAGGTGTCGCTATGGGGAAGAATGGCACTGACGTAGCTCGTGAAGCTTCTGATATGGTGCTACTCGACGACAACTTCGCCACCATCGTCAAAGCAGTCGAACAGGGTAGACGAATCTTCGATAATATTCGAAAATTCATAAAATATACGATGACCAGTAACTCAGGTGAAATTTGGGTATTACTGCTCGCACCTTTTTTGGGTATGCCTATTCCCCTGCTGCCTATCCACATTCTTTGGATAAACTTGGTTACCGATGGTTTACCTGGATTGGCCCTATCTGTCGAGCCAAAAGAAAAAGGTGTCATGGCCAGAGCGCCACGCCCACCAAATGAAAGTATTTTTTCTCACGGTATGTGGCAACACATTGTATTTATAGGTTTTTTAATCGGTGCACTATCTCTCTTCGCCCAATATTGGGCCCTAGAGTACAGCCCCGACTACTGGCAATCAATGGTATTTACCACGCTGACTTTATCCCAGCTCATGCATGTCATGGCAATTCGTTCAGAAACCTTGTCTCTGTTTTCTATCGGGTTCTTTACCAATAAGGCCTTAATTGCGGCATTGATCAGTACTCTCGCACTGCAATTACTTGTTATTTACACGCCACTAGGTAACGAATGGTTTAAAACTCAGGCACTCCCCATGACGGAGTTATTGATCTGCTGTGGACTAGCTTTAGTAGTTTTCTTCGCCGTAGAAGGCGAAAAGCATTTGGTAAGAAAAGGCTGGCTATATAAGAAATAAACGAGGTAAAAATAAAGAGGTTCAGAGTCGAATGGCACTTACTTAAGGAGAAAATGGCGTCATTCCCTTGAACAAGGGAATCCATTGTTTTGAGGCTAACTCAATGAAATTGAAGGACCATGACTATCGCTAACCTAAAGATTTCTAGTCTTTTTTAACTCTCTAGGTCAGCCAAACGGCTGAAAAACAATGGATTCCCGCCCCGCCCAGGCGGCCCTCTCTTGCTGCGCAATTCACCTTGTGCGCGGGAATGATGAGTTTCGGGGCGAAATCAAGCTTAAGTAAGTGCCATTCGGGTCAGAGTCAAAAAAGCCAACTGAACTCTGACCCAAATATTACTTAGCGCATTCTTACCTGATAATTCGCGTAGCTTTTCGCCACTATCGTACCTTCAGCGTCTTTAACCTCACCTTCCAGGACAAAGCTACTCTTGCCTTCTGCCAAGGTTTCTTCTTCCAGGCGGGCTAGTTCTTGGTCAGATAAACCAAACTCAACCGTGACATCAGTTTTGGCAACCTTGATGAATTCCATCTTTAAGTCGACTAAGACAGGATAAAAACGCTCATCAAAGCTCAGCATTGAAATAATGCCCCCAGGAATTTCGGCGACGGTAAATAGCGCGCCTGCGTACATGGCATTAAAGTGATTCTTGTTTGGCTTAAGGGGAATACCTGCTTTCAAAAAGCCGCGCTTTACCTCAAGTACTTTAAAACCATTTCGCGTCGCAAAAGGAATCGCCTGACCAACAAACTTGGTCAACAGAGCCGTCATTGCGGTGCTTTGAACTTTGGAGACAAAGCCTGAAGCGTCTGACTGAGGTTTGTTTGCCCAGTCACGCATGCGATTTTGTAGGTCTTGATTGATAGACTGAAGGTAGCTCATCATGTGGCCATCTTCCTTAAAGTAATTTGAAGGCGCTAGACTACCAGCCTGAGCAAGGCACGCAAGTGATATTCACTTAGTAGAAAAAGGGTACGCTAGGCAGCACCCGAGTTGCCATAACTAATGAAACGCTGCTCAAGCATTTCATACTCTTTTTTCAAGCGGTTCAGCTCGTCTTGCAATTCTTTAGGGGACTGACTGTTTTCTGCGAGGTCGACATAGTTGCTTTCGAGGGTTTCGCGCTCAGCTTCAGAACGTTTCAGTTTTTGCTGTGCCTCTTCAAGCGACTGCTTTAATAGGTAGGCTTCACTGTTGTCCGCCTTGAGATCATCAAGCTCTTTGGTCATAAGTGATGAATTAATTCGTAATTTCTTAATCTCCTTCACTTTCTCGTCCAGTTGTTCCGAAAGCTGCTGTGTTTTTTCGATTAACGATTCTTCTCTCTCATTGCTTGTATCAACAGCATCAACAACCCTCTTTAGGCTTGAAACTTTATTAGCCTCTTTTTCAATGTCTCGGCTAGCTTGCTGATATTGAACATTCATTGAGGTAATCCGCTTTCCTGATTCTTTCAAGGAGGCTTCGAGTGCCTCAATATGTTCAAGCAAACGCTGCCGCTCAGAATCACTAAAGGCTTGCCGGTCATTCTCAGATGTCATATCTTTAAGTTGCGAGCTCAAACTTAATTGCTGGCCGGACAATTCATCCAGTTTGTTCATTCCATCTTCGACAGACTCTTCCTCACCTTCTGAATCAGGCGCAGTCTTGCCTACCGTTTTTCCATCGTAGGCATATTCAAAAGTATGATGTTTCCCCG
>NZ_LWGG01000927.1:0-557 GCF_001635365.1 Oleiphilus sp. HI0128
CACCAATATGCTCAAGCTCCAATGAAGTCGTCAAACCCTGCACCTTTTGAGGAGAATAGTTCAAACGTAAGTTAGCCAAACTGTTAGGCGCCTCAGCTTGCTCGTTATCGCCATAATCTTCATCGTTCACATACTCGTGCTCCGAGTAGCTATAAGCCAATCGTGCGGATAATTCCTCTGTTAAGGTCTGTAGTATTGATAACTCTGCCCCCTGATGCGTGGTCTCGCCACCATTTTCGTAGTAACGATCTCCATCAATGTTTTCTCGTCGAACAATTGAGTCATCAATCGTCATGTAATACAACGATAAATCGAGACGCTGATTTGTGGTTGCCAACTTATAACCCAGTTCATAGGTATCACTGACTTCCGGGTCTAAATCAAAATCAATATTGTCAGTTGTAAGCGCATACAAGCGAGAAGCTTGCGGTATTCGGAAACCGTTTGCATAGCGAACATAGATATTCTGACTATCATCAAGACGGAAACTAAAACTCAGTTTAGGACTTAAGTGATTGAATGAAGGGTCATTATCGCTCGATGCCCGCGCATAACTC
>NZ_LWGG01000928.1:0-6198 GCF_001635365.1 Oleiphilus sp. HI0128
CTAACATATTATCTTTATACAGGCAGCATTTAGCTGCCTTTTTGCGTTAATAAGAGACTGAAATGAACAACGATCAACCGCTGATGAGCACTTATGGCAGACTACCTGTTGCTTTTGAAAATGGTGACGGCGCCTGGCTATACGACACTGACGGAAACAAATACTTTGATACCTTTTTTGGTATAGCTGTTTGCGGCCTTGGCCATTCACACCCCGCAGTTACCAAAGCAATCAAAGATCAGGCCGGCCGCCTACTCCACTGTTCAAATCTTTATCACACGCCTTTACAAGTCAAACTTGCACAGACCTTATGCCAAATATCAGGTATGGAAAAAGTTTTCTTTTCCAACTCCGGTGCTGAAGCGAATGAAGCCGCTATTAAGCTAGCCAGAAAGTATGGGCATGACAAGGGTATACAGACTCCCACGATTATCGTCATGGATCAATCTTTCCACGGCAGGACTATGGCGACCTTGACCGCGACAGGAAACCGAAAAGCACAAGCGGGCTTCGAGCCTTTACTAGGCGGCTTTGTTAGAGCACCATTCAATGACGTTAAAGCTGTTGAAGCGATTGCCAAATCGAACCCTAATGTTGTCGCAATTCTAGTCGAGCCCATTCAAGGTGAAGGAGGTCTCTCAATCGCTGAGGACGGTTACCTAAAATCTTTGCGTCAGATCTGCGATGAGAATGACTGGCTATTGATGTTAGACGAAGTTCAAACAGGTAACGGCAGAACGGGTAATTATTTTGCTTATCAAGGGTATGATGTAACACCTGACGTTGTGACAACTGCAAAAGGCATCGCCAATGGCTACCCTATTGGTGCATGCATGGCAAAAGGCAGCGCAGCCGATGTTCTTACTCCCGGCACTCACGGTTCGACCTTCGGCGGAAACCCTCTTGGCTGTGCAGCTGCACTAGCGACAATCAATGAAATTACAAGCCATAAGCTTTGTGATAGAGCATCTGTTCTCGGAGAACGCATTCTTAAAGAACTTGAGAATGAACTTTTGGCAGCTAACTACGTTGCTGATATTCGCGGCAGGGGCTTAATGATCGGCATTGAACTGACCGAACCTTGCCTAGAGCTCGTTCCACTAGCCAAGGCAAAAGGCTTACTATTGAACGTCACTTCCGAAAAAGTGATTCGACTTCTACCGGCACTGAATATGAGTGACGACGAGTGTGAATTCTTAATTGACGCCGTCGTACAAATCATTCGCCTATATTCTGCCGACGATCGCAGCAGGCCCCGCTCTTAACTGGGCAGGAAACACTCTACCTCCACGATCAAATCGTTTATTTATTGAGAGACAAATGGCACTAAGACACTTCTTAACCTTAAATGACCTTTCCAGCCAAGAGCTTAAGCAAGTTATTGAGCGAGCTATCACACTTAAAACCGAGCATAAGCAAGGTAATATCTATGAGCCTCTCAAAAATCGCGTTTTAGCACTAATCTTCGAGAAGTCTTCTACCCGAACTCGTGTTTCTTTCGAGTCTGGCATGGCTCAATTTGGTGGTTCATCTCTATTTTTGTCTCCTCGGGATACGCAATTGGGTCGTGGAGAACCGGTTGAAGATAGTGCTAGGGTACTATCACGTATGGTTGATGCAATTACTATTCGAACCTTCGAACATGAGAAACTGGCATTATTTGCACGACACTCCTCGGTGCCAGTCATTAACGCCCTTACAGATGACTTCCACCCCTGCCAATTACTTGCCGATATGCAAACCTATCACGAACATAGAGGCTCAATCGAAGGCAAAAAAGTCGTATGGGTCGGTGATGGTAATAATATGTGCCATTCTTTCATTAACGCTGCAGCACTACTTAACTTCGAGTTGGTCATCTCATCACCCGTCGGCTACGACCCAAATAACGAGTTGCTCAAAAAGAATCAAAAACATGCTCATATTGTACGAAACCCAATTGCCGCCGTCAAAAATGCCGACTTAGTTGTAACTGATGTCTGGGCATCAATGGGGCAAGAAGAAGAGCAAAAAGAGCGCATCAACAAGTTTAAAGACTATCAAGTTAGCCCGGAACTAATGAGCGTAGCGAACTCTGATGCCCTATTCATGCATTGCCTGCCTGCACATCGTGGAGAAGAAATTAGTCACGACATGCTGGATCACCCCAGCTCAGTCGTTTGGGATGAAGCAGAAAATAGATTACATTCTCAAAAGGCACTTCTTGAGTTTTTATTGTGTAATGCTTAAGTAAACATAAGAAAGGATTTAGTAGCACGTGTCTTCACCAACAAAGATGAGCAATATACTCGAAGTTAACGATGTACAGTGCAACTATGAAAACCTAATCGTCATTAAAGACCTTTCTTTTAAGCTGGTCAGAGGTGATATAGCTTGTTTACTTGGGCCAAGTGGGTGTGGCAAAAGCACCATTCTCCGCGCTATCGCCGGCTTTGAGAATCTTGAAGCCGGCACAATCAATTTGAACGGCTTAACTATATCCAGTACCAACAAGGTACAAGCCCCCGAGAAAAGACGGATTGGCATGGTATTTCAAGACTATGCCCTCTTCCCCCACCTTAGCGTCAGCCAAAATATCGCTTTCGGCCTCACAGGCATTAAGGACAAAACCGAAAAGTCAGCTCATATTGAAAAGTTAATTCACTTAGTCGACCTAGATGGCTATCAAAACAGCTTTCCACATGAACTGTCTGGCGGGCAACAACAACGAGTAGCGCTAGCACGAGCTTTAGCGCCTGAACCCGAACTTATCCTACTAGATGAACCTTTTTCAAATCTTGATGCTGAGCTACGCAACCGTCTAAGCATTGATATCAGGAACATTCTTAAGACTTTAGGAATCAGTGCAATATTAGTGACTCATGATCAGAAAGAAGCATTCGCTATGTGTGACTATATTGGCGTTATTGATCAAGGAAAAGTTCAACAATGGGGAAAACCCTACGAGCTATATCACGAACCCGTAAATCCTTTTGTCGCTAGGTTTATTGGACACGGCACCTTTATCAAAGGTGAAACCTTAACACCCGATACCTTCTCAAGTGAGGTCGGTGTGATTCAAGGCAATCGTGCTTATAACTGGCCAGAAAAAACCAGGATTGAAATACTAATTCGTCCCGACGATGTAATTTATAAACCAGGAGCAAACCTGAATGCCGTCGTCAGCTCGAAAATTTTTGCAGGCACCTCAACCCAATACCAATTAAAGCTTGCCTCTGATACGGCTCTCGATGTCATCTTCCCTAGCCACCAGGATTTTAATATCGGAGAAACCATTAATATCGCAATCGACGCAGAGCACCTGATTGCATATGAAGTATCAACCTAAACTAAATTGGCTTTAGTTGGCGCTGCAATGCTGTGACTCCTCAGCAGTGCGCTCAAAAAACTCAGCGTAAGTCTCAAGTAGTTCAGGCTTCTCCCAATGCAAAAAGTGCCCCACCCCTTTGACTAGCTGAAACTCTCCATTCGCCAGCATTTTAGTAGCTTTACGCGTGTCAAAGAGGTCCATAATGGTATCGAACTGCCCCATAACAACTAGCACGGGAATCGCAATCGAGCTCAACTCAATATGCTGCTTAAGATCCCCCATCTGAGTAACCGACCGACTATGCTCATAAAATGATGCATACTGCTCCTCACTCATATCATTAAACTGGCTAATAATTTGGCGCTTTAAATGCTCAGGAATAAGTTGGCCAAACTTCTCTATCATCAATGGCGCAATTTCAGCGCCACGCCCCTGCTCAATATAAGACTGAACTTGATCTATAATTACCTGAAGGACTGAATTTGCACGCGTGCCAAAACTGCCAAGAACAGCCCGATTAAACAAATCCGGATAACGATCCAAATAAGAAGCCGCAACAATTGAGCCCCAAGAGCCGCCAACTAAATATCGACTAGAGTACTTTTGCGCATCAATTCTGACTAATAACTCATGCAAGGCATCCACTTGCTCTTCAAGCGATACCCCCATGCAACCGTAGTTAATTTTTGCACGCCCTTGCCCAGGCAAGTCAAATACCAGGATGCTGTATTCAGTTTGAAAACGAGAGACAAAACTGCGCCATGCAGACATGGTTTGTTTTGCACCGCCAATGCATACCATTAACTTATCTGAAGAGCCATATAGCCTATACGGAATTTCAAATCGTGAGACCTCAAGTTTCCCTGCGATTTTATTCACACAAGCCTCCTTCCACCTAATGTCACTGAGCGAGCAGTTAAGGGTGATAGAAATCAGAGCAGATAACAAGTTAATTGGGTAAGATTTGTGAAAGTATGCCTTAAAAGATCAAAATCTTAATTCAGGCCTTTAGTTAACATCGCCTGATCTACAACAGATTGCCCCCCTAACCAGATCGCACGTAAAGCACGAGAGAGGGCTGTATTCGAAAATGAGGAAACACGCACGTTATTGTAATAAAAACTCACCTTCCCCTCTGGCTTAAAGAATATTTTGAGAGAGTCTCCCTCTTTTACATCTGTATTGATACTGGACACCAGCTTAGTTATTTCTTGAGAAAGCGCCTGAAAGTCGTGATTTGAAAGATTTTTCTCAAGCCCTTCTGACAAAGCATTGTGAACCTTCTCTTTAGGCAAATCTCTTTCATAATTCAGAGTTAGAAGCTCTGCATAATTACTCTTGTTAGACTGGGAAACACTTCGGTAATAAGCGACATCATAGACATCAAAAAATAGGAATGACCGTTCCGCTTCTCCTATCAATACGAATGTATAGGTCTGCTGCATATGCGCTAGATAGCTTATTACGGGAAAACCCAAAGTGCTTGACGCTTCATGTTTCGATTCCGGCCCGGCAAAACTAAGCATAACAGGAACAAAACAGAACAAAGCTATCAAGCTTTTTGAAACCTTACCCAAGCGCCAGCTCCTTGGTTATCTTTGATAAGGCATCCATTGGGTCATCAGCTTGAGTAATTGGCCTACCTATCACCAAATAGTCTGAGCCAGCCTGAACAGCTTCATACGGTGTCATAATCCGCTTCTGATCCCCCACTGAAGCAAATGCAGGCCTTATTCCCGGGGTCACCAACTTAAAGTCAGCCCCTAAGTTAGCCTTTAACTCAGCTACCTCGTGTGAAGAACACACTACGCCATCCATTCCTACATCTCTACTGAGCTCGGCCAATCGATTTACCTGCTGTTGCGCTGACACCTCCAAACCAAGCTCATGAAGGTCTGCGTCTTGCATGCTAGTCAACACCGTAACAGCAATCAACAAGGGCTTTTTCTGATAGCTAGTTAACTTGGAAACGCAGGCTTCCATCATCTGCCGTCCACCAGATGCATGAACATTTACCATCCAGACACCAAGGTCTGCAGCCACAGCAACTGCATTAGCTGTCGTATTTGGAATATCGTGAAATTTTAGATCGAGAAACACCTCAAAACCAAGACCATGCAGGGACTCCAATATCTGAGGTCCACAACGTGTATATAGTTCCTTCCCGACCTTTACCCGGCAGTATGAGGGGTCTAGAGACTCAGCCATTTTTATTGCACTTGCCGAGTCAGGGTAATCAAGCGCAACTATTAGTGGTGATTTTTGTTCTACCGAAGACATGTCTGTACCTTGCATATAAATCCTTACAATTCCGAAATCGTTTAATTCACGACCTTTTTTTCATACTCTAATACCGGTTTAATCGTCTGCCAGCTCTTACAACTAGGACAATTCCAGTGCAGCTGCCCACCGTTAAATCCACACTGAGAACAGCGGTATTTCTCTTTCTTATCACTCTCACGGGATATAATTCTAATCAATTGGCGAGCCAACTTCGGGTGAATGTCATCAGACATGCCCTCCATACTAAATAAATAGTTTAATGCTCGAAGACTTGGCAAACTGGAAAGCTGGTCAAGCAGGAATTCAAATGCTTCATCCTTACGCCCCTGAGCTTCCATTGAAGCAACGACTGCCAACATCACTGGCATCTGCCCTGTATCTTCGTAAAGGTTTTTAAGATACGCCTGATGCTGATCAAAAGATTCTGTCTTGACGGTGCACTCTAACAAAAGAGGCAAAGCTAAAATGATGTCTTCAGGAGCTATTTCTGCAACTTGCTTTAAGAAACGAATAGCTTCTCCATACCTCTCATCCTGTTGAGCAAGCGCAGCCTGTCCAAGCAAAGCCCTGACACACAATTTATTAACTCCCAAAGCCTGCTTAAA
>NZ_LWGG01000929.1:0-3067 GCF_001635365.1 Oleiphilus sp. HI0128
ATATAGGTAGCACCTAAGTCTTCAAAAATAGATCTTAATAACTTGGGATTGGGTGGCCGTTTACCGATTAACCATTGAGCACCTGTTTTAGCAAGAATGCCTGTAGTCTGACCAATACGAAAAGTTCCCTTCAATGTATCTGTAAACAATCCCATCGCTTTGTCCTTTTATATTACTATCTGAATTACAACGCTAATAATGAAGAAGCGCCTGTTAGAGTCTTCCCTGCCCTACTCTATAAGCGCATCGGCATGATTACGTATAAGTTTCCATCATTCTCTGAAGACTCTATCAAAGCCGATGAATTTGCATTCAATAGCGTCATTCGAATATTTTCACTCGACAAAACATTCATAACATCAATTAGATAGCTAACATTGAATCCAATCTGTAAATCTTCACCCTGATAATCCACTTCCAAACAATCTTCAGCTTGTTCGTGCTCTGGATTATTAGCAAACACCTGCAATTGATTCTCAGACAAATGTAATTGAATTCCTCGAATATTTTCATGTGAAAGAATACTTGCTCGCGTAAACATATCCTTAAGCGAACTTCTATCCGCATACATAACCTTGTCACCACCCTTAGGAATAACACGGTTATAGTCAGGGAACTTTCCATCGATCAATTTTGAAGTGAATCTATAATTGCCTATCTGTGAATATATATGGCTTTCACCGATAGAAAGCACCACTTCGTCTTCAGAGTCAGATAACAAACGACCGAGCTCAATAATACCTTTTCTCGGTACAATCACCTGCTTGTCTGTATCGCGCTCAAGATCTGTTGCTAGAGATGAAAGTGCGAGACGATGCCCATCCGTTGCAACTAAACGAACGTAACGGTTACCTAGCTCTAACAACATGCCGTTTAAGTAGTAGCGAACATCCTGTTGCGCCATCGCAAAAGAAGTCGCATCAAGCATCTGTTTAAAGTCACGCTGCATGAAACTCACAGCAATATCGTGAGGAGACTCTTCAGTATTCGGAAACTGATCTGCTGGCAAGGTTGCTAAGGTAAAGTGGCTCTTACCGGAACGAAGGTGCATCTTTTCACCTTCCAGACTTAGCTCAATCACTGCATCATTTGGTAAAGAGCGACAAATATCTACTAACTTACGTGCAGGCAAGGTAATTCTTCCAGCAGTCTCGACTGCGGCGCTATTAAGCGTACAAACTAACTCAACCTCCATATTGGTGCCGGTTAATTCTACTTTACCTGGTTCTGCTTCAAGCAAAATATTCGAAAGCACAGGCATGGTTTGCTTTCGCTCAACAACACCCGAAATAATTTGAAGAGGACTTAGGATTTCTTCACGAGTAATAGTTAATTTCATTTTTTATCTGCTCTTTTAGATCTAGAGTATTGTTAGTAATTTATCATGTATATGAGTAATTAAAGAGAACCCAACGCTTATTTAAGTCGTTAAAATTCTCATAAAGTTATGGTGGTCTTCTCGAATACCTGGGTCATTATCCTTCAATTCAACAACCTTCTTACAAGCATGTAAAACAGTCGTATGATCCCTGCCACCGAAAGCATCGCCTATTTCAGGCAGGCTGTGATTGGTTAGTTCTTTTGCAAGCGCCATAGCCATCTGTCTGGGTCTGGTAACTGAACGGGTACGCCGCTTCGATAACAAATCTGCTACCTTTATTTTATAGTACTCAGCAACAGTTCGCTGTATGTTTTCTATACTAACTTGCTTGTCATGTAGAGCAAGCAAGTCTTTTAGACATTCACGAATAAAAACCGGAGTAATCTCTTCGCCTGTAAAATGAGCATTGGCAGCAACTAGTTTTAAAGCCCCTTCTAGCTCACGAACGTTGGAGCGAATCTTTTGAGCAATAAAGAAAGCCGATTCACTACTAAGATTAACCTTAGTCTGCTCTGCTTTTTTCATCAAAATTGCAACACGGGTTTCTAGTTCAGGCGGCTCAACCATAACGGTAAGTCCCCAGCCAAAACGAGACTTCAAACGTTCTTCCATATTATCAATTTCTTTAGGGTAGCGATCGCAGGTCAATATCATTTGCTGACCGCCTTCTAATAAGGCATTAAAAGTATGGAAAAACTCTTCTTGCGAACGCTCTTTACGTGCAAAGAATTGAATATCATCGATTAGCAAAGCATCAACAGATCGGTAATATCGCTTGAATTCATTGATCGCATTAATCTGCAGAGCTTTAACCATATCGGCAACAAATCGTTCGGAATGAAGGTAAACCACCTTAGCATTAGGATTCTTCTTAACGATTTCATTACCGACAGAATGCATCAAGTGAGTTTTACCCAGACCAACACCACCATAAAGAAATAAAGGGTTATAAGCTCCGCCTGGATTTTCTGCTACCTGGACAGAAGCAGCGCGTGCTAACTGGTTAGATTTACCTTCTACAAAAGTATCAAAAGTAAAATTAGGATTTAAAAAGCTTTGGTGTTTTATAATTGAACCTTCAACTTCAACCCGCCGTTCAACAGGTTTCGATGAAGACAGACCACTTTCGCGAGGCTTATGAGAACTATGTTGGTTAGGTGAAGCAGGGCTAGGCTTTCTTCTGTTGTCTTCAGTTTTAAGCTTTGTACTATTATCAGCTTCTTTAAGACTGCCAATTTTTAGATTGACGGAAGAAATGACTTTGTCATGCCCCATATCTTTAAGTAATTCGTTTATACGCTGTAAGAACTTTTCTTTAACCCAATCCAATACGAATTTATTCGGTGCATATAATTGAAGTATACCGTTAACACACTCCCCCTGAAGCGGCCTTAACCAAGTATTATATTGCTGACTAGGCAATTCTTCTTTTAGCTTTTCTAAGCACTCAGACCAGACTTCAGTTTGCACTTGGTACTTTATTCCTATTATTTAGAAAGAGGGGGAAATACAACCGTTTTTATTAAGGTGAATTTTAACGGTAAAACGTCGTAACTACTAGCGCTATTTTTTAGGTTAATAAACCGCCTGTTAATAACTTTATATATATATTTCAAATAATTAATAACTTTACACACAAGCTTGTGCACAATTTTACAGCTAATTTTTTTTAGTGCTCGATTATTG
>NZ_LWGG01000930.1:0-557 GCF_001635365.1 Oleiphilus sp. HI0128
TCAGCGTTTTTGGTACCTGTAAAGCTCTGGTCGGCAGACTCGATGGTTTCACCGTTCATAAAGCTTTCAGCAAGCTCAATAATATAGTGCCCGCGATAGCCATCTTCTGGCCAGCTTGGGTCTTCAGGTGTTAAACCTTTGCAGCGAGCTTGAACAGATAGAGCCAGGTTATTGATTTGTTGGCCAGCATCGTTGTAATAGAACTCGCTGGTCACATCCCAGCCATTTGCACCGAGAAGTCTGCAAATGCTGTCACCGACTGCTGCGCCACGGCCATGCCCCACATGCAATGGGCCGGTAGGATTAGCGGAAACAAACTCGACTTGAACTTTTTGGCCTTTACCTGAGTTGTTGTGTCCATATTTATCCGCATTTTCAATAATTGAACTGAGGACGGCAAAGCTGCTGGCGGAGCTCATAAAAAAGTTGATGAAGCCAGGGCCAGCAATTTCAATTTTGTCTACGCTTGCATTATTTTGAGCGGTGATCTTTTCAACGATTTGCTCAGCAAGCGCTCGAGGTGGCATCTTGGCCTGCTTGGCTAAGACTAGCCCTAT
>NZ_LWGG01000931.1:0-13120 GCF_001635365.1 Oleiphilus sp. HI0128
TTCAGCTACACCGATACTCGCTGTGACTAAGAGTCCAGCTGGCTTAAGTGCTTCTACATCTTTTCGGATTTGGTCCGAGCGCATCGTTGCTTGATCAAGGCTGCAGTTTTCCAGGAGTACCACAAACTCTTCGCCACCAAAACGCACGGCTACAAGATCTTCCTTTCGGTATTGGGTGCGTAGGAATTCACCAAAGGTACTTAAAACCTGGTCGCCAACCGGGTGGCCGTGCTGATCATTAATTTGTTTAAAGTGGTCAATATCAACCATCATTAAGCTTAATGGATGGCCATGACGTTTGGCGCTAGCGACTTTTTGTTCAGCTACGGCTAATAAATAATGCCGGTTATAAAGGCCTGTTAATTGGTCGGTGAGCGCAAGCTCTTCTAACCTTTGGCGCTGTTGCTTCAATGTGATGTGTGTGTTGATGCGCGAGATTGCAATCGCTTCTCTCACTGGTTTACGAATATAGTCGGCGGCGCCTAGCTTAAGGCCTTTTTCTTCATCGTGCGAGTCTTGAAGGCCTGTAACAAAAATAACGGGGATGCCAGCCGTCTCTTCATCTTCTTTTAAGTGCTTGCTGGTTTCAAAGCCATCCATATCAGGCATCATGATATCAAGTAGAATGAGCTCGGGTTGGGGCTCTGTACGAGCGACTTCCAGACATTTTGCTCCAGAAGTAGCGACTTTGACCTGATAAAGATCGCGGAACATGAGAGCGAGAATTTGGACGTTAGCGGGCGCGTCATCAACAATGAGGACGGTTGGCTTTCCTTGTTTCTCGCTCGATATTTGAGGGGCCATTTATTAGGTGCCAGTCTGGTTATGAGGTCTGAATCAGAGCCAATATCTCTTTAAGTGTCGTTGATGCTGCCGTATTGTCAAATAAATTGATTTCTTCAACGAGTTTTATGACCAAATTTTGGATTTCCTGCCTATCGGGGAAGGCTGTTTTAAGGAGGCTTAAACTGTCTGGGTCGATATAATCTGATTGTTCAAGCTTGTTTTGAAGCGTGTTTAGTTGGTTTATAAACTCGTCATTAGAGAGTGTTTCATCTGATTCGTCGCTGGTCGATGCAGTACTTTGGTCGAGTGCTTCAGTAAATGATTGTTCGAGCAAGCTTAACTCTGTTGTGAACTCTACATGAAGTCCTTCAAGTTCGTGCTTATCTACTTGCTCGATAGGTCTTAGAGAAACCTGTTCAATGGCAGCGCAGAGACTTTGGAGCTTGTCGGCGCAAAGTTGCCCGCAGACACCTTTGAGAAGGTGTGAAATGGCTTTAAGCGCTTTTAGATCTAATTCGTTACAGGCCTTTAGAATATCTTCAGAGTGCTTCGGGCTGTCACTAAGGAAGCTATTCAGCAATGCAGAGAATAAATCATCGTTATTGTAGATTCTCTCTCTTAGACCGTCAGGGTTCCAGTGGGTAGGGGTATCTTGCTCGCTAGTTGAAGCAGTAGCGTTGGGTTTGGTGCTTGTATCATCTTGAGGCATAGGTGCGTCTTCATATTCAGGTTTGTTGTTACACACATAACTAATGAGTGTAGAAATTGGTGCGTCGTTATAAATTGGTTTGCTTAGATAGGCGTTCATACCGGCAGCCAAGCACTTTTCTTTATCTCCTTGCATTGCATTGGCTGTCATCGCAATGATCGGAATGTCGGTGTAGAACTGTCCAGCTTTGCCATCGCGAATAGCTCGAGTGGCTTCATAGCCGTCCATTTCGGGCATTTGACAATCCATAAGGATTAAAGTGTGTGGGGTATTGGCGGTGGTTTGTATCAAACTGCTAATTGCTTCCAGGCCATTGCCAGCGACATCCGCGTGTAGGCCAATGTTTTTTAACGTGCTGAGGGCTACCATTTGGTTAATATAATTATCCTCCAGGATCAATAAACGGGTACCTTCTGGCCATTTTATTTGTCTCGAATCCTTCGTAGAGTAGGTCTTAATGCTTTCAGAGGTGATCAGAGGTTGAGCTTGTTGTAGTGCTTGACCGTCATCCGCCAAAATACTTAACGCATCAAATAGGTCAGAGGTAGTCGCAGGTTTTGGGAAATAAGCATCGAAGCCAATATCGGCCATTTCCTGTGCACCTCCCTGATAGGTCATTGAGGTCATCATAACAAGTTTCATCGACTGAAAACGTTCGTCGTGACTAAGTTTTCGCCCCAGCTCTGCTCCGTCCATTTCTGGCATTTGCATGTCTAACAGGGCGATATCGAAAGGCCTCTTGCTTTCGTCATTATATCGTTGCTGGCATAGTTCTAGTGCTTCGGAGCCAGAGCTCGCTTCAATGGCTTTAGCTCCCCATAGGTCAAGCTGACCTCGGAGTACCTCTAGGTTAGTCGTGTTATCATCAACGATCAGAATCTCTAGTTGGCTTATATCTATTGTCGGTTTGACTAACTCAGCTTGATCGCTAGTCTTCAGCAACATTGAGCTCGAAAAATTGCTGCCTTCTCCTGGAATGCTCTTAACGGAAATGGTGCCGCCCATCAGTAAGCATAGGTTCTTGGCAATGCTCAGTCCTAAACCTGTGCCGCCGAACTGTCTGGTAGTTGATGCGTCAGCCTGATTAAAGGCTTCAAACAGCGAGTCGGCTTTTTCAGGCGGGATTCCTATACCTGTATCAGTCACATCGATGTCTAGTTGAAGCAGATTTGCGTTTAGCTCCGTAAGCCGAGCAGAAATAACGACTTCACCTTGGCTGGTGAATTTGATTGCATTGTTGACAAGATTGGTAACGACTTGGCGGATCCTGCCGGGGTCTCCTACTGCTTTTGACAGGGTTAACCCTCTTAAGTCGACGATCAGTTCTAGCTCTTGTAGTTGAGCTTGCTGGGCAAGAGACTCTGCAAGATCGCCAATTAACTTTCTCGGGTTAAATAGAAGGTGCTCCAAGTCTAGTTTGCCTGCTTCTATTTTAGAAAAGTCTAAAATGTCGTTGATTAGTGTAAGTAGCGACTGTGCGCTATTTTGCGCTATTTCAGCCCGGTGCCTTTGTTGAGTATCAAGCTTGGAGTTAAGCAGAAGTCCCAGCATGCCCAGAACGCCATTCATCGGTGTCCTGATCTCGTGGCTCATGCTTGCGAGGAATTCGCTTTTCGTAATTGCAGCTTGTTCAGCATTTTCTTTTGCAGTAATGAGTTCGCTTTCGGCTGCTTTTTTCCCAGTAATGTTCGAGCTAATGGCAACATAACTTTGTGGTTTGCCGTTCATATCTTTAATGGCAATGACAGTGCTGCTAATCCAGTAATTCTGACCATGTTTATCTTTGTTGTAGACTTCGCCTCGCCATACGCTGCCTTTAGCAGCTGTTTTATAAAGTTGGCCGAAGAAGGCTTTGTCATGATAGCCAGAGTTAAGAATTCGATGATTTTGGCCTAGCAGCTCTTCACGCTCGTATCCGCTTACTTCGACGAATTTGTCATTCACATAAGTGATGTCTCCTCTTATATTTGTGATAGAGACAATGGAAGCCTGGTCCAAGGCATATTTCTGCTCATTTAGTTCATTTATTGAGGCGTCAATATTCTGTAGGGCTTTATGAAAGCTTCTGGCAAAAATACCTACTTCGTTATTCTCGTTCACGGGTAGGTAGTCAATTTCGCCTGTTTGCTCATAGCGTTCGAGTGTTTCAGTCAATCTCGAGAGAGGGCGGGTAATTCTGCGAGAGATTAAAATGGCAGCCGTTAAGGCAACTAAAGCTAGCGATAAACCTATAAGCAGGCTTTTGTTGCGAGTTCCTTCCAGAGCTAATGCAAGCTGTTGATGTGAGGATGATAGTAGAATATGGAGTTGTGGGCTGCCATAAGTCGCACCACCTTTTAATACTTTGTAATACGCAGAGTATTTAGTATTGGTACTGTCTTTTAACTGCGTAAACGTCAGCTTGTTGGTGCCTGACTGAAAGTGCTGAGTGAGCTCGGGGAAATCTCTAAGTAAGTTTTTATCATGTGATGATGAACTATTATCTGAAGAGCTTTCCTGATAAAGATATTCACCTTCAGCGTCACTGATATAGAACTGTCTATTGCTATTGTAGCGAGGCAAACCAGAGATAATAGCCATTGGCTTAAGCGTTGCGATTAATACATAGCTGGCTGTATCGTCCAGAACCTTGAATAACGCGTTTGAAACGCTTGAAAAGACCTTTTCTGTTTCCAGCTCAACTAGATCTGGACTTAGGTAGATATCAGAAAAGTAAATCTCCCCCGATTTTAACTTGCCACTTTGCTTCAGTGTAGCTAGGTCTCTTGTTAGAAAGGTGTCTGAGCTTTCCTCTCCGCTCTTGCTGTCAGCCTTGTGGCTTGTATAAAGAACTTCCCAGCCAATTACACTGTCCGGTCTTTTGGCGACTAGCTTGATATTTACTACGCCTGGATTTAAAAGCAAGTAGTGTTCGAGAGTGCGATTGACTGGCTCAGACTCAGTGATGCCTCCTTGCACATAGGCTTGAATGGCATAGTGCTTGCCCAGGGAAACTAAGTCTTGGGCACTTCTTTGAAATATGGATTGATAGCTCGACTCAAGCATCTCAGCTTCGTGCTCAAGCTCCTGTAGGTTCTTTTTCTTTATTTGGGCGATATGATCCAGATACACAGAAATACTGATGATGGTGCCGACAATGAGTGTTAAAGAGAATGTAACTGAGGGGATTAGTAGACTTATAGGGCGCTTCGCACGTTCAGTTTTTGAAGTTCTGATATGTTGATGTGTAAGAGGGGGTGTTTCGCGGGGGCCGCTATCTGTTGATGAGGTGGCGGTGTTGAAAATTAGGCTGCGAGTTATGCCTGCTAGCATAGAAAGGTAAGCAACAATTTTCAGTATATGAGCGATATTGAAATGGTTATCGAAAAGTTGCGTAGAGCCGAATGCCACATGCAGTTGGGTTAGGCACTCTGGAATGCAGCTTAATAAAAACGCCAGGCTGACGGGGTCGCGTTCTTTCTGAAACCAGGTCCAGAACAATGTGGCGGCTAATAAGTATGTCGCTAGTGGAAGGATGTCATAGGGGCGGCTTATCAATTCGCCAGGGAAAGTGGTTTGCGGTAGGTTTTCGCTCACCGAGGCTAGATAAACACTTACGAAGGCCGAACCAACAAAAAAACTATCGCTAAAGGAAGTAGCTTTAGATGCTTGTACAGGGGGGGTTATTGCTGTGATGCAAAGCCCATAAGCTTAGTGCCGCCCCGACGGTCATGATTGAAGCATTGAAAAGGCGGGAAAGCGCCCAGGTAAAAGGAATAAAATCAGTGTTCTGGGCTTGAGCATCGATCACTCTTGCTGATGCCAAGGTATGAAAAATGTCGATCGATGCTGCCGAGAGCAATGCAAGCCCCATGATAGGGAGTGTAATATTACGATGATAGTAGTAATGAACAAACGCAAAGATAGCGCCGATACAGGCAATAGAAATTGCGCTCCATTCGAGAATGGTATGTAGGATAGCTCCCTGCAGCGCTTCCAGCATCGAGCTTTGTGTTGTCACTATATCGACTTTTGTCGGCGCAGCGCCAAAGTCAATTCCTAGCATATTAGGTAAAAAAGGTAGAGTGCAGAGAAAAAATAGCCCAATAGTCAGTTTTTTGGGAGACGTCATTCAAACTTCCGAAATATGGTGACGTGGTGCGATGGCATTAAAGAAGTATAGTAGAAATGTCTTCAAGTTCACGTCAGTATGCAAATAATAGGAAAGTCGCTATGCTTTGGTTACACTGAACAAATGGATAGTCTTGGTATGCTTTTGTTTTTTGGGTGCAACTAGCCAAATTGGGTTTAGATGAATTATGAGCGAACAAGCAAAAGCGCTGATTACCGAAATATTTGATGCAGCTTGTGTTAAGCAGTTTGAAAGCTTGGGCTGTCAAATAGAAGTAACGGATAGAAGTTCATATTCCCGAGAAGTGATGGCTTCGTATATTACGGCAGGCTCTGAAGACCTGACAATTTCTTTGCTATTAAAAACACCGCGTTTACTATTAGCGTAAACTATGCCGATAGTTGATGTAGATAGAATTGGTGACCCAAGTTTTCAAGAAGATTGGAATTGTGAATTGGCCAACCGTTTTCTAGGTAGAATAAAAAATAGCTTGGTGCAGCATAATTGTCGGTTGGCTATCGGTTTGCCCGAGGTGATGAGTAAGTCAGATATGAAACACTTTCACTGCGATGGTGAAGAGATTGTTCGTCACTTTTCCATTAGCAGTGAAATAACCGATAGCGTGATGGACTGCCACCTATACGTAGACTTCCACAACGATGCTCTTTATTTAACTGAAGGCCGTCGACCAGTTGAGGACCAAGGTAACGAGGGCGACTTGGTAATCCTGTAGCGCCTAGCTATTGGGCCAAAACGAACGTTATAAATCGTCCCACCACTCTTTAAGCTCTGCCTCTAAACGCTTTTTCTCCTGATGATCTTCAATTGCTCTTCTTGCTTGGGAGCGGCGCTTTGCACGATCTTTTTTCTTTGATTCGCTTTGCTTTTGATGAAGTTCGTGAGCGATATCCATAAAGTCTACATGGATGGCTTCCAGAGAATTTTCTTGCTCAAAAGTGCTCGGGTTCTGAGATTCATGTGCTTGCATAGTGTGTCTCCTAACTGGCATCGATAAAGTTTCGAAATGTTTACTGTTTTGCATCTCACCTTATTTGGAGCTCAGGCTAGCTTTTGGGTGTGACAGTTTTGTGAAGCAAAAATGACGATTTAGACAAAAATATGGGCTTGTGAAGTAGGTCGCTTGGATGATAGTTTTGCCCGCATTTGAGCTTCTTTGTCAGTACGCTGATGGCAAGAGCTGCTCGTCAAGATCGATGATTTAGGAGAATATAACGTGCCCGTCGCCAGCCTAGCCGTCCTGTTTGCGCTGTACTTTTCTCAAGGCCTTCCTTCGGGAGTGCTAGCTCATGCTTTTCCGGCCATTATGCGAGACCAGGGCGTGTCGCTGGAATATATCGGACTGATCAAACTCCTTGCCTTGCCATGGGCTTTAAAGTTTATTTGGGCTCCCTATGTTGATCGTATCGGTTGGGCTCGTATAGGCGTGCATCGAACCTGGATAGTAGCGATGCAGTTATTGCTTGTCGGATTGCTCTTATTAGCTTCTATGTCTAACTATGAAAGCTTGTTTGGCCCCTTGATTGTTATTTTTCTCATCGGAATTCTACTGGTGAATACCTCGGCCGCGACTCAGGATATTGCAACCGACGGTTTGGCTGTGAAAGTTCTAGCAGAGCGTTTCAGGGGAATCGGAAACAGTGTCCAGGTAACAGGTTTTAAGTTGGGAATGATTTTAAGTGGTAGCGGCTTGTTACTAGGGATAGACCACTTTGGTTGGAGTCTGAGTATGCAGCTTATGGCCTTGTTGTTAGTTCTACTAATGTTGCCAATCTTCACTGGAGCTATCCCTGTTTACCCAAAGGTGACCAATAACTTTGATGCAGGTGTTGCTGATAAAGGCATGGCTAGGGCATTGCCTCTAACTGTCTATAAGGGCTTTTTTAAGCGTTCAAATATGCTTGCTTGGGTATTGGTGTTAATCACCTATAAACTGGCAGACTCCTTAGGCTCGGTAATGATCAAGCCCTTGCTGATCGATAGTGGCTTCTCGCTAGGGGACTTGGCAACGATCACTTTATGGTCTTCTATTGCGGGTTTGCTGGGGGCTGCTTTAGGCGGGTATTTATACCTTCGTCTGGGGGCAAAGAATATGATGCTTATTGCTGGCTTGGCCCAGGCTGTGGGAATTGCTCTCTATACGCTAGTGGACCTGCACTGGGTTGGGATTCTTGGGGTCTATGGTCTAAGTATATTCGAGCAAGCAGTCGACGGCATGTCTACAGTAGCCCTTTTCTCGCTGATGATGGCGCAATGTCGTTCCGGACATGAAGGTGCAGACTTTACCGTTCAGGCCAGTATTCAAGTCTTGGTCTCTGGTTTGGCGGCGGCTCTGGGAGGTCTCTTGGCTGGCATGTTGGGGTATTTTTCTACCTTTGTTGTTGCGGGCGCTGTTGGCTTAGTCAGCTTAGTGTTTGTGTTACATTATTTTCGACAAAAATGATTGATGAAGTTCACACAATAATCGTATAAAATGGCGCTTTTTTGAACGATCAAATTCTGTTCACTCTATATGGCTCATTACAAGAGTTGAAGAATGACTAGGGAATGACCGTTTTGAGGCTTATTTTTTCCTGAATGATAGAGGCGATGAATGTTTACTCGTGATATGACTATAGCTGGCTTTGATGATGAAATAGCAAATGCAATTACTGCTGAAGCAACGCGTCAAGAAGAACACATTGAACTGATTGCATCAGAAAACTACACCAGCCCTCGAGTGATGGAGGCTCAAGGTTCTGCATTAACGAATAAGTATGCTGAAGGCTATCCGGGTAAGCGTTACTACGGTGGTTGTGAGCATGTTGACGTGGTTGAGCAGCTAGCGATTGATCGTGCTAAAGAGTTGTTTGGTGCTGACTACGCAAACGTTCAACCTCATTCAGGTTCGCAAGCCAATGCTGCTGTTTATATGGCGCTTTGCTCTCCCGGCGATACGGTATTGGGAATGAGCTTGGCTCACGGCGGTCACTTGACGCATGGTGCGTCAGTAAGCTTTTCCGGTCGTATCTATAACGCCGTGCAGTACGGTTTGAATGAGCAAACGGGTGAAATCGACTACGATCAGGTTGAAGCGCTTGCTCGTGAACATAAGCCAAAGATGATTGTTGCAGGTTTTTCTGCCTACTCTCGTATTGTTGATTGGCAGCGTTTTCGTGATATTGCTGATGAAGTCGGTGCATTCTTATTCGTAGACATGGCGCATATTGCCGGTTTGGTTGCGGCGGGTGTTTATCCTAGCCCAGTTGGCATCGCTGATGTAGTAACGTCTACTACTCACAAAACCTTGGGTGGTCCCCGTGGCGGTATCATTCTGGCGAAGGCAAATGAAGCGCTAGAGAAGAAATTAAACTTTGCTGTATTCCCTGAAAGCCAGGGCGGCCCTTTGATGCATGTAATAGCTGCTAAAGCGGTGTGCTTTAAAGAAGCTATGTCAGATGAGTACAAGTCTTACCAGTCTCAAGTTGTTGAGAATGCCAAGGCGATGGTTGCAGTTTTCCAGGAGCGTGGCTTTGATGTGGTATCAAATGGCACTGACGATCACTTGTTCCTGCTAGATTTGATCAGCAAAGATATCACGGGTAAAGATGCTGACGCTGCACTAGGCAAAGCGAATATTACAGTGAATAAAAATGCAGTACCTAACGACCCACGCTCACCTTTTGTGACCAGTGGCTTGCGTATCGGTACGCCAGCGGTAACCCGTCGTGGCTTTAAGGCTGCCGAGTGTCAGCAACTAGCGGGCTGGATGTGTGACGTAATTGACGCTTTGGTTAAAGATGCTGAAGATACGACTGCTATTGAAAGTGTTAAGAAGGACGTTATCGACCTTTGTGCTCGCTTCCCAGTATACGCATAAATAGTTAACCCGGTGCGGTGATGAGGCGTTTCCTCATTTCTGCACCTTTGGCCTGCCAGCTGTTAGTGGTTTAGTTGGCTTGCTGCTCTGAATTGGCCTTTCTTCTGAATCAAAAGGTTTTTTGATGCATTGTCCTTTCTGTAGTGCGACGGATACAAAAGTTATCGACTCTCGACTGGTTGCCGATGGCGGCCAGGTTCGCCGTCGCCGTGAATGCCTGTCTTGTAAAGAACGCTTTACTACCTTTGAAACTGCTGAGCTGGTGATGCCGAGAGTGGTTAAGCAGGATGGCACTCGTCAACCTTTTGATGAGGACAAGCTCAACAGAGGCTTCACCAAGGCTTTGGAAAAGCGCCCCGTCAGTATTGAGGCGATTGAAAGCGCGATCAATAACATTAAGGCCCGATTGAGAGCAACAGGCGAGAGAGAGCTAAAAGCGATTGCTATTGGTGAAGAAGTGATGAAAGAGCTGCGTCGCCTGGATGAGGTGGCTTATGTTCGTTTTGCCTCTGTCTATCGTAGTTTCCAGGATATCAATGAATTTAAGGAAGAAGTTGATCGGCTAGCTCGTTCTGAGAATACCAAAAATGACGCTTAGTGCTTTCTCAATAGATGACGCTCACTATATGGCTGAAGCTTTGCGCTTGGCCAATAAAGGGGTGTATACAACCCAGCCAAACCCACGGGTAGGTTGTGTCTTGGTGAGGGGCGGTCAAATTGTGGGGCGTGGTTGGCATAAGAAGGCCGGAACAGGGCATGCAGAGGTAAACGCCCTCGCTGAAGCGGGAGGACTCGCGCAAGGTTCGACAGCTTACGTTACTTTGGAACCCTGCAGCCACTTTGGTCGAACACCTCCCTGTGCTAAAGCCTTAATTGATGCTCAAGTATCTGAGGTGGTTGCTGCGATGCTGGATCCGAATCCTGAGGTGTCAGGTCGAGGCTTTAAACTTCTGGAGGATGCGGGAATAAAAGTACGCTATGGCTTGATGGAAGCTGAGGCGCGGGCACTTAATCAAGGCTTTATTAAGCGAATGGAAACTGGTTTGCCTTATCTTCGGATTAAAATGGCGACCAGTGTTGATGGTCGTACCGCCATGGAGTCCGGGGAAAGTCAGTGGATAACTGGCCCGGCTGCACGTTCTGACGTACAGCGTTTGCGTGCCCGAAGCTCTGCTATTATTAGTGGCATTGGTACCATTCTTCATGATGATGCAGCCCTAACGGTTAGAGCTAGTGAACTGGGTCTTGATCCTGAATGGTCCCGAGAAATTGAAAAAATTCAGCCTTTGCGTGTCATTCTTGATCGTCAGGCTCGCTTGCCTAAGACTGCTCGACTATTAGAACAGGAAACGCCTATATTGTGGTGTGTTTCAGAGGCCAGTGAGCTAAGCCAGGAAGCGCAGGAGGTGTCTCAGCTTGGTTTTGTTGATGTGCTTCGCTTGTCTTCTGCATCAAGTTCAAATGATGCGCATAGTGAGCTGCAAGAAGTGATGTCCAAATTAGCTGAGCTTCAGTGCAATGAGGTGTTACTAGAGGCTGGAGCCTTGTTAGCGGGAAGCATTATTGAACAGGGTTTGTGGGACGAACTCTTGGTTTACATGGCGCCAAAATTATTAGGAAGTAAAGCTCGACCGCTTGCTGAACTTGGTTTAGATAAAATGTCTGAGAGTATTGATCTGGACTTAAAAGACTTGAGGCTGGTTGGTCAGGACATTCGAATGATTTATATGCCGGCTGAAGTGTCAGGCTCTCGCTAGCGTAAAGGATTGGATAAGCGATGTTTACAGGAATTATTGAAGCGCTTGGTGTGATCGAGCGATCAGAATCAAAAGGGCGAGACCTTGTTTTAACTATTTCGACAGGCAATTTGGATCTGTCGGACGTAAAGCTAGGCGATAGTATTGCGGTAAATGGCGTATGCTTAACGGTAGTAACTTTGAACTCAAAAGGGTTTACTGCAGACGTATCGGCAGAGTCCTTGGTGCATACTAATCTCAAAGAGTTTCAAGCGGGTACGAAGGTTAATTTAGAGAAAGCGCTGACTTTATCGACACGTTTAGGTGGCCATTTGGTAAGTGGTCATGTTGATGGTGTGGGTCAAGTGCTTGCCAGAAAGCAGGATGGACGCTCGATTCGTTTTGATATTCGTAGTCCAGAAGAAATTCGCCGCTATATTGCAAACAAAGGCTCGGTAACGGTTGATGGGGTTAGCCTCACGGTAACCGGGCTGTTAGCAGAAGGCTTTTCGCTGAATATTGTGCCACACACGGCAGGCGAAACGACTATCGACGCTTATCAGGTTGGCCAATCAGTTCATATAGAGGTTGATTTGATGGCTCGTTATGCTGAGCGCCTATTACAGGTAGGCTCTTCTGATGTCACTGAACAGAAAACGGAAGGCAACTTGGATAAGGCCTTTCTGGCACAAAATGGTTTTTTAAGATAAACCTTTTACACTGTATTAAATAATAGGCAGCGTTTCACCTTCGATATCGCTGCCTTTTAAGATGAATAACACTGGGGAGGCTCAATGGAGCTCAACACCGTAGAAGAATTAGTTGAAGATATCCGTCAAGGCAAAATGGTTATATTGATGGATGATGAAGATCGTGAGAACGAGGGCGATCTAGTGATTGCGGCTGAACAGGTTCGTCCGGAAGATATTAACTTTATGGCGACACATGCGAGAGGCTTGATCTGTATGACGATGTCGGCAGAGCGGGCAGACTTCTTCGGCTTACCGCCGATGGCTCACGCAAACAATGCTCAGTTTTCAACTAACTTTACTGTGTCTATTGAAGCGGCTTCGGGTGTGACAACAGGTATTTCAGCGGCTGATCGTGCGCACACTATTCGTACAGCTGTAGGACGTAACACTAAGCCAAGTGAAATTGTTCAGCCTGGCCATGTGTTTCCAATTGTGGCGCAGCCTGGTGGTGTATTAAGCCGAGCAGGGCATACTGAAGCAGGTTGCGATCTGGCTCGTATGGCAGGTTTTGAGGCGGCTTCAGTTATAGTCGAAATTATGAATGAAGACGGTACTATGGCTCGTCGTCCTGATCTTGAAGTCTTCGCAAAAGAGCATGATTTGAAGATTGGCACAATCGCCGACATGATTCACTATCGGGCGTTGAATGAGCAGACCGTTGTTAAGCAAGAAGAGAATCAGGTTGAGACCGAGCATGGCACATTTGATCTGATTACTTATAAAGATACCTTGCAAGGTCATGTTCACATGGCGTTTGTAAGAGGTGATTTATCAAAGGTGGATGCGCCGGTTATTCGGGTTCAGTCTCCTGATATCCTGCGTGATAGTTTAGGTGTTAAAGTGCCAGGATCGCAGAGTTGGTCTATGCAGCATTCGTTAGAGCGAATCAATGAAGAAGGCGCTGGCGCCTTAGTAGTTTTAGGTGGCCCGGCTGTTGACTTGGAAGAACGCTTGGCAGGATTTTTTGTGAACAAGCCAGCACCTTCGCAGACAGGAACGGGGGCGTATTTGACAGTGGGCACAGGCTCTCAGATCTTGCGTGATTTAGGCGTGACAAAAATGCGCCTATTGAATCCACCTGTTAAGTTTTCAGCTATTTCAGGTTTCGATTTGGAAGTGGTTGAATTTATTCCATATACAGCTTCTTGA